>DUSF01000044.1 GCA_012842745.1 Bacillus sp. (in: firmicutes)
ACAATGTGGGGGAGACATGTACCCTGAGTATTATAAAGGTGTACATGGCATAGAATATAAGATTTCGGATATCTTCTAGACAAAAAAGGACTGAGTGAGGTGGTTTTCCTCACTCAGTTTTTCTTATCCATTTATAAGCAGCGTCTGTATCAGCTACAATAATGGCATCATAAGTATTATTTTTTATAATTGAAATAATCTTGTCTTCATCCTTTGTCAAATAAACCGGAGCAACATCCTGCATAATGTGCAACCCGCCATGGTCTGTTGTGTAAAGAAACTCTGTTTCAATTCCATGCTTTTTAAAATAGATTGAGCGATGTCGCCATCCAGCATTTACTCCACCAACAGTGAGCAGACGCCAAATTACAAGTACTTTCATAATCGTTTCTCCTCGTTTATTTTTGCTCGGATACCTCCTCATCTTAGCATTTTTGCAATTGATAGTATCTCTTTACATTTTGAATTAACGAAGCCTTCTCCTATATTTAATTCAACTATGGTACAAAATGTACAGGCACATATCTATATAATTAAAAAAAGACCGCTCCAATTTTTAATAGAGCGCTCCCTATTTTTATTGTGTTTGAAACAAACTCAAAAACTGCCCATACCCTTCTTCTTCCAACTTATCCTTATGAATAAAGCGAAGGGCAGCAGAATTGATACAATATCGTGCTTTATCAGGACCTGGTCCATCATCAAAGACATGGCCTAAATGTGAGTCCGATTGTTTAGCTCTTACTTCAATTCTTCTCATGCCATGTGACAAGTCCAACCGTTCCTCTAAGTCCATCCGCCGCAATGGCTTCATAAAACTCGGCCAGCCGCAACCTGCATCATATTTATCTGTTGAGCTGAACAACGGTTCACCAGAAATAATGTCAACATAAATTCCATCCTCGAAATTATTCCAATATTCATTCCGAAACGGCGGCTCAGTTGCATTATTCTTTGTTACTTCATATTGAAGTGCAGTTAGCTCTTTCCGCAATTGTTCATCACTTTTTACCGTTTTCCAATTTTTACGGATAAAGCGCGCCCGACCAGAACCTTCTTTATAAAGATTGTAATGTAGTGGGTTTCTTTTATAATAATCTTGATGCCTTTCCTCTGCACGGTAGAAAGGACCTACCGGCAAGATTTCTGTTACAATCGGCTTTTGAAAACGTCCACTCATAGCTAAGACTGCCTTTGAAGCCTCTGCCAATCTCCTTTGCTCCTCATCATGATAAAAAATCGCTGTTCGGTAAGACTGACCCCTATCATGAAACTGCCCACCGGCATCTGTTGGGTCAATTTGCTGCCAAAACAAATCAAGTAATTTTTCATATGGAAAAACAGCTGGGTTATACGTAATTTGAACCGCTTCGTAATGTCCAGTTGTATTAGAACAAACTTCCTCATATGTAGGGTTTTCTTTATGACCGCCAGTGTAGCCTGAAATAACTTCCTTTATCCCAGGCTGTTCGTCAAACGGTGAAACCATACACCAAAAACACCCTCCTGCAAACGTAGCTAATTTATATTCTTCAAACATTTTACATTCCACTCCTTTGTAAAGGTAAAATAAAGTAAAAGCAGCTTCCCTTGCCTACTTTACTCTCCACACCAATAATCCCGTTGTGATACTCAATAATTTCTTTTGAAATGGCAAGACCTAGCCCAGACCCATTGTGCGTTTTACTTTGGCTTTTACTTTTATAAAATCGATCAAATACAAAATCAAGCTCGTCTTCCTTTATACCCGTGCCGTTATCCTTTACTTTAATAACGACATTGTGCTCATCCCATTTTCCAAGCTCAAAATCAATTTTGCCATTTTCATTTACAAATCTTTGAGCGTTTTTAAGTAAATTCACAATAACCTGCTCTATTCGTAATGGATCCATTAAGACAAGAAATTCATTTTCTTCACCGGAAAGCAAATTATTACATACAAAGTGAATCTCCTGCTTTTCAATATCCAACCTATTTTTTTCATATAATTCATAAATATACTCACAGATATTTACCTTTTGCAAGTCAAATTTAATTTGCCGATTTTCGATATCTGTCATATCGTGAAGGTCATGCAACAGTAATGATAAGTAAAGACTGTGGTTATAAACTAATTGAATATAATCCTTATTACTTGGAACAACCCCATCTAACATTCCCATCGTATAAGCCCGAATACTTGTTAATGGAGTCGATATTTCGTGGGAAATATTTCGAATCCACATACTTCTTGATTGGTGCGCTTCTTCAAGACTTTCATTAGCGATTTTAAGCTGCTCATTCGCCTGTTGCAACTCTTTTGTACGCTCAAGTACTTGCCGCTCTAATGATGTATTAAGAATCGCCAAATCGTTAGATAGTTTTTCTGTACGCACAAAAGCCATTGCGTATCTTTTCGAAATCATAATAGATTGTGTAAATAAAAAGAAAAACAAACCGACAGAAGCCAATTCAGTTGTACGAATGAAGTGATTATAGTATAAAGTATCATTAACCGTCGTCAAGAATAACATTAGTAGGGCTATAGTATTTAATAACGACCCTTCCCGCTTCTTCCGAAAAGCTGTTATATACACATAAACTAAATATAGAAAAACAAGATCAATAATAAATTGTAGCAAAACCATTGTTTTTGTATAAAAAATAGCGGGAGTAAGTATGATAAAAAGGCTATACATAGCCAAAATTACAGCAATAATATTTCTTATTTTGCGATTCATATCTTCGGGAAACTGTGTATAAGCAAATAAAGTAAAAAACAAAACACCAGCGGATGCACCTAAATACTCCAGCTTCCTTGCCATTTCCCAATTCAAAAAGAAAAGAATCTCCGAGGCAAGCCCTTCTTCAAGAATAGTTGCTCGAATAGCGACCAAGATGCACAATACACCAAAATAAATTAAAGACCTTTCTTTTCTTCGGTATAAAAACATCAGGATATGGTAGATTCCGATAATCGTTAAGCTTGTTACAATGATTGAACGGTAAATCACCCTTTTTTCCTTGTATGTAAGAATGGTTTCTGGCTCTCCGATTAAAACTGATCCAAAAATCCCAGCCTTTCGTTGCTGAAAATTAGATACTTGCATAATCAGCTCAATCTCGTTTGTATCGACTTGGAACTGGACAATCTTCGGAACATTATTAGGTACTGTTGTGCCTTTACTTAAACCAACCATACCATTCTGCGCTTTTTCTTCACCGTTAACCCATAATTTATATGCTGAGGATACACCAGATATATATAAAGCTTTTATTTTACCAATCTCCTCTTTTGCAAGTTCAATTCGCAAACGGTATGTAGCGTATCCCACAAACGGCAGTTTTTCATCTCCTATATTGTAGTTTCGCCATGGGCTAGGGACTTGGACCATCTGAGGAGTAGGCTTGGAGGAACTTTGCAAAAACTCTTGCGGCGTATAAAGCTTCTGCCAATAAAATTCCCATTCTCCATCTAATTTCACAATCCTACCTTCTTGCATATGATTAAGACCAAAAATCCCTCCATTCGCTGTTTCACTTGTATTAGCTTTTACGGAAACAACTAATAAAATTGTACTAATGCTGAGAAAAAGTAATAATAATTTAAAGTATGTTGATTTTGTCTTTATCATCTTTAACATCCTTATCACTTATTTCTAAATTTGTAATGGAGGACGATATTGTGAGTCCAATCAAAATTTTAGTAATTGAAGATGATGCTTCAATTGTAGAAATTTTACGTATATATCTTCTGCGAGAAGGTTTTACTGTCTATACATCACCAAATGCAGCTGATGGGATACGCTTAATAGAAAAGGAAACACCCAACATATTGTTATTAGACATCAATCTCCCCGATGAAAATGGTTTTGAAATTGCCCGAAAGTATCGTGAAATTTCTGATGGTATTCTTATCTTTCTTACTGGTGAAAGAACAAAACGCTCGATTATCCATGGTTTTGGCATTGGATGTGATGACTATTTAACGAAGCCATTTGACCCAGGTGAATTACTAGCTAGAATAAAGGCCCAACTTAGAAGAGTCGGAATAGCCTCCTCTAAAGTTCTTACGACTGGAAATTTAACGATCAATTTCACTGATAAAAGTATATACAAAAAAGGTGAAAAGATTGACCTATTTACAAAAGAAAAAATGTTGCTTTTCCATTTAGCTGAACATCCTGGCCAAATATTTAGCGCGGAACAATTATATGAAAGGATATGGGGCATTGATTATAATGCTGATTTGAAAACTGTTTCTGTTCACATAAGTACATTGCGAAAGAAAGTGGAAGATGACCCTAAAAAACCACAATTCATTCAAACGGTCAGAGGGTTTGGATACAAATTTTCAATTCCGAATAAAAAAGTTTAACATATGTTTTTATCCATTCACTCCTTTACTCACCAAAATATACCCCAATTTTCTTAATATTTAATATTTTATTTAACCCAATTTTAACCTCATCCGTTTAGAGTAGGAATGGGAACTTTAATCTGGGCTATATGGTTAATCATAAATAGTAAACAGGAGTGAATTGTGGATGTTAGATCACGAATGGCTAAAACTAATCCTACAAGCAAAAGGTTTAGGGCTAACAATAGAGGAGATAAGGGAATTTCTTTATAAGGAACAGAAAAACATTAAAATAAAAAAATGAATTAGCGAGCGAAAATAATGTCATTACGTTCTCATTAAATATTAATCGTTTGCCTTAAAATTTCTTTGGAGCATCCGACCGCCCCCCGTGATCCATTATTTTCGTAATTCGAGCCCTATCCACAATAACAACATAGGTGGAATCATAAAGAAAGTTAATGGCCACATGTCGGTCTTAATTCCTAAGAAATCTACTAAAAAAATGTTCATAGGATGAACTGGTGCATGATATATCACAAAAAGCATCCCGCTTATAATATAACCATAGGAAATATTATTTTTGCATTTTCAGCTTGTTCTTTTGATTCCAATTTAACTTTCCCAGAAACTTTAACACCTTTTGTTAATAAAATGCCTTGGTTTACTTTATTAGTAGAAAAACCAAATAAAGAAGAGGCACCTTCAAGATATGCAATTATGAGGCGCTACGTATTAAGGCCTGAGATTTTTGAAATTCTCGATAAGCTTCCAGCTGGGCGGGGAAATGAATGACAGCTGACAGATGCCCTTAACGTCCTTAATAAACACCAGGCTGTTCTTGCTTATAAATTTGAAGGAACTCGTTATAATATTGGCGATAAAAACGAATTTAAAAATGTAGCCCTTAATCAACTCTTAAAAAAGATGAAAAGTCCGATTATTTTTGATGGTCGTAATATTTTTGAAGTTGTTAAGCTACAAGAATGTGAGGTGGTTGAATACTATCCAATTGGAAAACCTGCTCCTATAGTCGGAGATGAATAAACGATAGGAAGCAGGGAAAGATTCCCCTGCTTTCTATCACAATATAATTTTTAATTAGTATTCAGAAATATAGAAATACATAAAAAATTTACTAGACTTAATAGACGCTATGGTTTAAAATACTGTTATTGAAATAATATTATTAATTATTTTTTTACTCTGACAGATTCCGATGAATTAGTATATTAGACAAATAAATTACTGAGCTCATTATTGTCAGAATAATGGAATAATTATGCAAAAGGGGGATTTCTTAGATGAGTAAAAGATTTTCTAAAATTCTTTTATC
This sequence comes from Bacillus sp. (in: firmicutes), assembly GCA_012842745.1. Taxonomy (NCBI): domain Bacteria; kingdom Bacillati; phylum Bacillota; class Bacilli; order Caryophanales; family Bacillaceae; genus Bacillus; species Bacillus sp. (in: firmicutes). The sequence continues at coordinate 5,676 of DUSF01000044.1, forward strand.
GACTGCTTTATTTGCAGGTCTACTTGCCGGATGTTCAGGCGGTGGCGGCGACCAAGGGGCAGGAAATACAGGCGCGGGCGGTGGTGGAAAAGTAGCTGATGCTGATGTAATTAAAATCGGCGTAAATATGGAGCTTTCAGGTGCAGTTGCTTCTTATGGACAATCTAACACTGAAGGCGTTGAACTAGCTGTTGATGAAATCAATGCAGCTGGTGGTATTGATGGCAAAAAGATTGAGCTAATCAAAGTTGACAATAAGTCAGATGCTGCTGAAGCTACGAATATTGCAATCCGTTTGACAAGCCAAGACAAAGTAAATGCCATTATCGGTGCATCTACTAGCGGCAATACAGTGGCCCAAGCACAAATTGCGAATGGTACACCAACAGTTCTTATTTCACCATCAGGTACAAGCCCAACTGTTACAGTGAAAGAAGATGGCTCAGTTAATGAATACGTATTCCGTACATCATTCATCGATCCGTTCCAAGGAACCGTTGCAGCTAACTTTGCTGCAAATGATTTAGGGGTAAAAAATGCAGCTATCTTTGCAGATAATGCAAGTGATTATGCAAAAGGACTTGCAGTTGCCTTTAAAGAAACATTTGAAGCAGCGGGTGGCAAAATTGTTGTACAAGACGCATATGTAGCAAAAGATACAGATTTCCGTTCTACACTAACTCGTATTAAATCAAAAAATCCAGAGTTTATTTTTATCCCAGGTTACTATGAAGAAGTGGGCTTAATCGTAAAGCAAGCTCGTGAAATGGGCATTACTGCGCCATTAATGGGCGGTGATGGCTGGGATTCACCGAAGTTAGTGGAATTAGCTGGTGCAGAAGCTTTAAATAATACATTCATGACAAACCACTATTCTGCTGAAGACCCAAATCAAAAAATTCAAGACTTTGTTACAAAGTTTAAAGAGAAGTACAAAGGAAAATCACCTGATGCTTTCAATGGCTTAGGATATGACACAGTGTATTTATTAAAAGATGCCATTGAGCGTGCTGGTAGCTTAGACCCAGTGGCAATTAAGGATGCATTAGCAGCAACAAAAGACTTATCTTTAGTAACTGGTACAGTTACAATTGATGAAAACCATCATCCAATAAAAGCAATAACTGTTATCGAATTTGTCGATGGAAAGCATCAATTCAAGACGAAGATTAATCCTTAAGAATTAAATAATAAAGCTAGTGAAATGGGAGGAAATCCTTCCATTTCCCTTTTTTTGTAAAGCTATATTTGTATTTTAATAGAAGGAGTGAGAAATAATGGAGTGGGTCCAACAAATCGTAAATGGTATTTCGTTAGGAAGTATTTACGCTTTAATCGCATTAGGTTATACGATGGTTTATGGAATTATAAAGCTCATTAATTTTGCCCATGGCGATGTGTTCATGGTTGGTTCCTTTATTGGATTTTACGCCATTGTGGGCTTGGGTTTAGGGTTTCTCCCAGCCTTATTATTAGCAATGGCAGCTTGTGCTGTATTTGGTGTCTTGATTGAACGAATCGCTTATAAACCGCTTCGAAATGCTACGCGAATTGCGGCATTAATAACGGCAATCGGGGTTTCATTTCTAATTGAAAATGTCATGATTTATGCTCGTGGTGCCCAGCTTGAAACTTACCCGAATGTGTTACCAAACAAAACCTTTGATTTCTTCGGTGCTCAAATTAGCAGCCAATCCCTCCTTATTTTGTCGATTTCAATTACTCTGATGCTTATTTTGCAAATTATTGTGCAACGGACAAAAATCGGTAAGGCAATGCGGGCTGTTTCCTTTGATACAGAAGCAGCTCAGTTGATGGGTATTAACGTAAACACTACGATTTCTGCAACATTTGCGATTGGTTCAGCCCTAGCAGGTGCAGCAGGGGTAATTTTTGGTGTATATTATACAAAGATTGAGCCTTTAATGGGAGTTATCCCTGGTATTAAGGCGTTCATTGCTGCTGTATTAGGTGGAATCGGTATTATTCCCGGTGCAATGGTTGGCGGACTGCTGTTAGGAGTTGTAGAATCAATCGTGACGGCCTTAGGGTACTCACTATGGAGAGATGCAGCTGCATTTGTTATTCTTATCTTAATTTTGATTTTTAGACCAACTGGTCTTTTCGGAAAAAACACGAGAGAGAAAGTGTAGGTGAGATCAACGATGAAAAAATCAAAGGGATTTTGGCTATTTTTAGTTTTATCCATTATTATTTATACGGCTGTTCAATTCGCCATCAATTCCGGCATCATAAATACATTTTATATGAATACATTAATTGTTATCGCTATAAATGTTATTTTAGCTGTAAGTCTTCATTTGGTTATCGGTGTTACTGGACAATTTTCAATCGGACATGCAGGTTTTTTAGCGGTGGGGGCTTATATTTCAGCGATTATCACAATGAAAATGCACTTGCCTTTTCCAGTGGCATTGGTAGTTGGAGGCGTTGTTGCAGCAGCAGCTGGATTACTTGTCGGCATTCCGAGCTTACGTTTGCGCGGGGACTATTTGGCGATTGCAACATTAGGGTTTGCTGAAATTATTCGGATTATCTTTTTAAATATAGATTATGTAGGTGGAGCTGCGGGAATGCAGGTTTCCCATATGACTACTTGGACTTATGCTTTTATATGTTTATTGATTACTTTAATTGTGATTATGAACTTTACGAATTCGCGTCATGGAAGAGCTTGTATTTCTGTTCGAGAAAATGAAATAGCTGCTGATGCTATGGGTATCAGTACAACTTATTATAAGGTTATTGCTTTTACACTGGGGTCATTTTTCGCTGGAGTTGCTGGCGGATTGTATTCCCATAATTTCTATATTATTCAACCTAACCCGGTTAGTTTTGGTTTCTTTAAATCGTTTGATATATTAGTTTTCGTCGTATTAGGCGGACTTGGAAGTTTATCTGGTTCTGTCATAGCAGCAGTTTTATTAACAATTGTTTCAACGTTCTTACAAGGATATCCTGAAACGAGGATGATTATTTATAGTCTTGTCCTTGTTATTGTTATGATATACAGACCACAAGGATTAATGGGTACACGTGAAATTACAGATTTGTTCGGTAGTAAGTGGAAGAGTGCGAAAGGAGGCAACGGATATGGCAAATAATCCATTGCTTCAAGTTCAAGGAGCAGGCATTCAATTTGGCGGACTGAAGGCTGTTTCTGGAGTTAATATCGAAATCAACCAAGGAGAACTTGTTGGACTGATTGGGCCAAATGGCGCAGGGAAAACAACTTGCTTTAATTTGCTTACAGGAGTGTACGTACCAACGGAAGGCAATATTATTTTCAATGGTGAACGTGTGAATGGACAGCCGCCATACAAAGTAACGCGGAAAGGAATTGCCCGCACCTTTCAAAACATTCGTCTGTTCAACGAATTATCCGTGTTAGATAATGTGAAAGTTGCCTATCATTCGTTAGCTAAGCATTCTATTCTTAGTTCCGTTTTGCGGTTGCCATCCTATTTTTCTGGAGAAAAAGAGATGGAAGAGAAATCGATTGAGTTTCTAAAAATCTTTCAGTTGGATAGATTAAAAGATGAAAAAGCAAAAAATTTACCATACGGCCAGCAAAGGCGCTTGGAAATTGCGAGAGCCTTAGCTGCTGGTCCGAAGTTATTGCTTCTAGATGAGCCGGCAGCAGGTATGAATCCACAAGAGACGCATGAATTGATGAAGTTAATTGCGTTTATCCGCAATCAGTTTGATTTAACAATTTTGTTAATTGAGCATGATATGAAATTAGTAATGGGTATATGTGAAAGGATTTATGTATTAGATCACGGTCAGCTTATTGCTGAAGGAACCCCAGATGAAATCCGCAACAATCCTAAAGTAATTGAGGCTTATTTAGGAGAGGAAGTTGGTGATGATGATGCTTAAAGTTGACCATATTGATGTATATTACGGAAATATTCAAGCCTTGAAGGAAGTTTCATTAGAAGTAAAGGAAGGTGAAATTGTCACTTTAATCGGGGCAAATGGAGCGGGAAAAAGCACTCTCTTGAAAACATTATCAGGTTTATTGAAGCCAAAGAAAGGTGACATCCAATATTTAGGTGCATCTATTGCCGGAAAGCCAGCTCAGGCAATCGTAAAAGCAGGAATTTCTCATGTCCCTGAAGGGCGTAGAGTTTTTGCCAACATGACAGTGGAAGAAAACCTTGAATTAGGTGCCTATTTACGAAAGGATAAAAAGGAAATTCGTGAGGATTTAAATAAAGTTTATGAAATCTTCCCACGCCTTTTAGAACGGCGCAAACAATTATCGGGAACACTTTCAGGCGGCGAGCAGCAAATGCTTGCAATGGGGAGAGCAATTATGGCTAGACCGAAGCTCCTTTTACTTGATGAGCCATCAATGGGGCTCGCACCATTAATGGTGCAAACAATTTTCAACATTATTGAAGAAATAAATAAGGCTGGCACGACGATTTTATTAGTTGAACAAAATGCGAACATGGCTTTATCGATTGCCAATCGCGCCTATGTTATTGAAACGGGACGTGTTGTTGTTTCAGGAACAGCGGCAGAGCTACAAGCAAGTGAACAAATTAAACAAGCCTATCTTGGTGGGCTGTAATAAAGGGGGAGCAGAGAGTAAAATCTTTTGCTTCCTTTTTTTAAAATGTCATCAATTATAAAAAAGTTTCCTAAATTATTTAAATGATTTTGTTGTACAATGTTGTTATATTCTATCTTAAACGGCCTCTGGGAAGAAGGTGCATGATGAAGTCAGCATTTCAAAATATTTTAGCTTTTAAGAAGGGCAATGGCACAATTATTGTTTTTTCGGTCTTGCTTTTATTTATTGCCTTATTTTTTCGGGAATCATTGTACGGAATTTTTGGGGAACAGAACTATTTAACAATCCATTTAATTATGGAGTTTTTTATTATAACTATCGCTTTTACAATTGCAATACAATCATGGATGGTTTTTCCCCATATTCTTTCAAGCTATCGGTTATGGATAGGGGCCTTATTTTTTTCAGTTGGCATAATAGAAGTAGCGCATGCCATTACATATAAAGGAATGCCCTTTTTTATATCGGAAAGCTCTGCTTATAAAGCAACGTGGTTTTTTATGGCAGCTAGGTTAACGGAAGTGATTGTGATGTTAGCAATCGTAACCTCGAAAGACCGCCTAGTTAGTTCACGCCAAAGATATGTAGCTTATAGTATAGCCTTTCTGTATTCTGCAGTTTGGCTTGTAGCTGTTTATTATCCAAAACCGCTTCTGCCAGATCTTGTAATGGAAGGAATCGGGACAACTACCTTAAAAAATAACCTCCAATTTGTTGGAATTGGTATCGAACTTATTATTATTTATGTTGTAGCTAGTCGCTTTCAATCGAAACAAGTGTTTAACTATATGCTTATTACAGCATCGGTCTATTTAATCATTGCTGATTATTATTTTACGACTTATAAAAGCGTTTATGATATTAATAATTTTATAGGCCACTTGTTTCAGTTAGCGGGCTTTTATTTTTTGCAAAGAGCGGTTTATCATACATCGGTAGAGGAGCCGTTTGAAAAGAAAATAGAGACAGAAATTCTATTGAAACAAAGTGAGGAGTTTCTCCAATCGATTACCTCAAATATGGGGGAAGGGCTTATCGTTATGAATGATAATGGTGAGCTGACTTATATGAATTTTGAGGCAGAACAGCTTCTAGGCTGGTCTAAGGAAGATTTATTAGGCAAAAATATTCATGATTATATTCATCGTCATAAAGATGGGAGCCATTTTCCTAAAGAAAATTGTCCATCTTTAAAGGCAAGTAAAGAAGGAGAGGTGTATCGGGTTAATGAGGATTATTTTATTCGAAAAAATGGTAAAATATTTCCGGTATCCTATGTTGTTACGCCTTTTGCTAACAAGGGACAAGCATCTGGAGCAATTATAGTCTTTCGTGACATCACTCAAATGAAAAAGGATGAAGAACTTATCCATTATTTGGCCTTTTACGACGAATTAACAAAACTGCCGAACATCCGCTGTTTAAAGGAAAAGTGGGAGGAAATTGTTGAAGGGCTTCCAAATCAAAAGGCTGCCATTCTAATTCTTGATATAAATCGCTTTAAAAATATAAATGAAGCGTTAGGCCATTCATTTGGAGATTTAATCCTCCAAGAGGCTGCAAAACGGCTAAATGAACAACTCTTTCCAAATATGTTTTTATATAGGATGACAGGTGATGAATTTGTTTTAATTCTTCCGACAGAGGAGGAAACAGAAATCCTAACTAAATTTGAAGCGATTCAGCTAGGCTTCAAAGAACCGTTACGGGCACAACAATTATTATTAAATGTTACATTTAGATGCGGTGTTGCCCTTTATCCCCAACATGGGTCGGAAATAGAGGGACTACTTCAGCATGCAAATATTGCGCTTATGGAGGCGCAAAATCAAAACAAGTCGATTCAGCTTTATGAGCCATTTATGGATGGCAAGGCATTAGATAATCTCGTTTTTGAAAATGACTTATACAATGCTATTTCAAGAAATGAGCTCTATGTTGTCTATCAGCCGCAAGTTGAACTTGGCAGCGGTAAAATTATTGGGGTTGAGGCATTGATCCGTTGGCATCATCCTGCACACGGTTGGATTTCACCAGGGAAATTTATTTCCATAGCTGAGGAAACGGGGTTAATCATCCCGATTGGGGAATGGATATTACGTACAGCCTGTAGGCAAATGAAACAATGGCATAACGAAGGGCTTCCGCCACTTCGTGTCGCCGTCAATTTGTCAATTAGGCAATTCTATCAACAAAATTTATCAGATACAGTTCAAGAAATTTTGCAAGAAACAGGTCTATTACCACAATACTTAGAGCTGGAAATCACCGAAAGTATGATGATGAATATTGACCATACGAAGAAAACTTTAGATGCCTTAAAGCACTTAGGCATCGAAATTTCTATTGATGATTTTGGCACAGGCTATTCTTCTTTAGCTTATTTAAAGCATCTTCCGGTTGATAGATTAAAAATTGATCAATCTTTCGTTCGTGATATTGTCAATAAAGATAGTGATATGACGATTATTTCAACAATTATTTCAATGGCACGTTTCTTAAATCTTGAGGTTATTGCTGAAGGCGTAGAAACGGTAATCCAAAAGGAAATGCTGCAAAATGAGCAATGTATGCAAATTCAAGGGTATTTAATTAGCAAACCATTACCTCCTGACGAATTACTTAAAAAGTTTGATAGTCTTCAAGAAACGGCTAGGGTAATTGTTACAGGGGTATAAAGCTCATTTGCGTGGAATCCATATATTTGCAAAAAAAAGGAATACAAGCTACTTATTCATAATATTTTAATAGTAAAAGGCAATGTCTAAATAGCTCAATTAATAAATTTTTTAGGCATTGCTCTTTTATTTGCTAGGATATGTTATAATATTCTGAAAATACTAAAAACAGCTCTAAATAGCTGTAAATTAAAAGGGGGAGAAACAATGGAAGAAAAGGTAGTAAAGGCAATTCAAGATGATTATCCAGATGATTTTGCATGGTGTTATGGTTGTGGACGTTTAAACGAAAGTGGGCATCATTTTCGAACAGGTTGGCAAGGGAAAAATACGGTCACTATTTTTGAGCCACAACCTGAGCATTTGGCGTTACCGGGATTTGTTTATGGTGGCTTAACAGCATCATTAGTTGACTGTCACGGTACGGGTTCTGCTGCCCTTGCGTTGCATCGCAAAAATGGACATGAGCCTGGGGGCGAGGCTGAGCCACCGCGCTTTGTAACCGCCTCCTTACATGTTGACTTTTTAAAGCCAACACCACATGGTGTGCCATTAAAGGCGATTGGAACGGTTGAAGAGATTCATCCGAAAAAATGGAAAGTTAATGCGGAAGTTTACGCAAGTGATACACTTTGTGCTCGTGGCGAAGTCATTGCAGTTGTCATGCCAAGTACATTTGCGAAAAAAGAGTAGATTCCTACATAGGTATGTGCACAGCTGTATAAAAAACGCTTGGACGATTTATCCAAGCGTTTTTTGCAACTTTTATAGAAGCTCTTTCCGTAAATCAGCCGCTGACTTAGGGGATAAGTACCCTGGTGCAACATCAAATACAGTTTTTGCGCCATATTGCCCTTCTTGATTCATGCGGTAAGCTGCCCGTGCATAAGCAACGAGGACACTAGAGGTAAACTCAGGATTGCTGTCAAGCTTAATTGCATACTCAATAACTTGGTTCGTGCCTTCGCTAGTTTGTCCACTACGGATGACGAATCCACCATGCGGCATTGCCCCATGATTAGCTTTAAATTCCTCTTCGGAAATGAAATTTACAGTAGTATCATAGTCCGCAAAGTAGTTCGGCATTGTTTTGATTGCTGTTTCGATTTCTGTAGTGTTAGCACCATCTTCAGCCACTACCCAGCATTCTCTCAAATGCTTCTCTCTCGTTGAAAGCTTTGGATTTTCGGAATTGCGGACGCGTTCTACCGCTTCCTCAATCGGAATGGTATATTGTGCGCCTGCCTTAACACCTGGAACGCGGCGGATCGCGTCAGAGTGTCCTTGGCTTAAGCCTTTGCCCCAGAATGTATATGTATTGCCGTCAGGAACGATAACCTCTCCCATTAGTCGATTTAATGAAAATAAACCTGGATCCCAACCAACGGATATAATGCTTGTTTTATTATTTGGCTTAGCTACTTGATCGACGCTGTCAAAGTATTCAGGGATTTTTGCATGTGTATCAAAGCTGTCGATTGTATTAAAAATCCTCGCATAGGCAGGTCCTTGTTCAGGCAGGTCTGTTGCTGAGCCGCCACATAAAATTAACACATCAATTTCATTTGTATATTTCTCAATTTCATCAACTAAAAGTACTTTAATGCTTTCATCATTTACATGAACAGTTTCAGGAGCTCTCCTTGTAAATACATAAGAAAGGGTCATATCGCTATTTTTTTTAACAGCTGCTTGTACACCTTTTCCAAGGTTTCCGTATCCAACTATTCCAAGTCTAATTTGATTTCCCATTATTTATTCCTCCAATACAAAAGATGTCATAATATGCTAGTCTAGCATCAATGTTTGAAAATATCCAAATTTGTCTCACCTGTTCATTTTATAATTGAACACTTATCGAAACAATATATTGTTGGATAAAAATAAATAATCCATCGACCCTCTACCTTAACGAACACCTTTCATAAATGTTTGAATCTTCGGTGCCACCATGAAAAGAATTAAACCTAGTAAAATAGATGCTCCGCCGATAATCCCAGACATATAAACTAATGATCCGTAAATCGACATAATCGCAAGCGCTGTTGTTTCCTCTAGTCCTAACCCACCTTTTGAAACTTCATAATAAATATAAAAAACTAGGATTGCCCGCATTCCATAGTAAGAGAAGCGTTCCCAGAATTCAGTGAAGAAAAGCGTAAATAACCCTTTTGGGTGCCAAAAGAAGCCTTTTTGTGGAACGCTTTCGACAATTTTCTGCTTATCTATGTTCGATATATTGCAACCTCCATAAAATATTTTGTTAAAATGTTAGAAAAAATTAACACTTTGCGGCCAACTTTTAATGTATGGTAAAAGTAAGATTTCTATACTTTTAAGAACCTCATTCTTTAGGGAGAGGGTAACGATGACGGCTTTATTAACGGCTAAAAATTTATCAAAGGTCTACCAGATGGGTGAAGTTACTGTTCAGGCTTTGAAAGATGTTCATTTTGAAATAAAAAAAGGGGAATTTATTGTCGTTTTAGGCCCAAGCGGCTCTGGAAAAAGTACGATGATTAACTTAATAGGTGGAATGGATACTGCTAGTTCAGGTGAAATTTATTATTTGGAACAGCCATTGCATCAAGCGACGGAAAAAATTTTAACAGATTATCGGCGTAATGCAGTCGGATTTGTCTTTCAGTTTTATAATCTTATGCCAAATTTAACGGCCTACGAAAATATTCAGCTTTCGACACAAATTGCTAAAAACCCGCTAGACACGATGGAAGTTCTTGAGCAGGTTGGCTTGGCTGAGCGTGCAGACCATTTTCCGGCGCAATTGTCTGGGGGTGAACAGCAAAGGGTGGCAATTGCGAGAGCGGTTGCGAAAAACCCTGAGATTTTATTATGCGATGAGCCAACAGGGGCCCTCGATTTTTCAACTGGAATACAAGTATTAAAGCTTCTGCGTGAGTTCAATAAGACCTATGGAAAGACGGTCATGATTATAACGCATAATGCCGGAATTGCCGCTATGGCTGACCGCGTTTTTTATATTAAGGATGGTATGCTCGAAAAAATCGAAGTGAATGAACATCCTCTAGACCCAGAGGAGGTAACGTGGTAATGCTGTGGCGGAAAATGTTCGGAGATATTTTCGAAAATAAATTTGCTTACTTTGCCTGTGCGGTTGTTATTGCCATTGGGCTTATGGCCTATACATCAATGTCAATCGCAAAAGATGGCTTGTTTTATGCCAAAGATCAGTTTTATCAAGACTATCATTTTGCAGATGGTTTTGCGAAGGTAAAAGCGATTCCCTACACAAGAGCGAAAACGCTAGAGGAAATTAGTGGGATAAACAAAGTGGAAGGCCGTTTGATTAAAGATGTAAGGGTATTAATGCCAGACACGAAGGAAAATGTCTATTTACGCTTGATTTCTTTACATCGTGCGGATGGAAATAAATTGAATGGAATTAAGCTTGAAAAAGGCACATTTCCTGAAGAGAAGCGGCAGCAGATTTTAGTAGCGGATAAATTTTATGAGGCCCACGGGCTGCAGCTAGGTGAAAAAGTAAATGTCATTATTGAAGGGAAGCAAGTGGAGCTTTCAATTAGTGGCACAGGGCAAAGCCCAGAGTATATTTATGCCTTGAAGGAGCTTCAAAGCATCGCAGCAGATCCGAAGACATTTGAAGTAGCCTATATGCCATATGAGGATATGGAGCAGCTTTTTAATCAAAAAGGTTTAGTAAATGATATTTCTTTTACACTTCGTCCAGAAGTCAATTTTGTGGATGTTGAGCAAAGAGTAAAATCTGCTTTGGAAAAATATGAGCTTGAAAGCCTCTGCTCTGCTAAAGATCAGCTTAGCAATGCGATGCTGACGGAAGAATTAAAGCAAATGGAAAGAATGGCGAGCAGCCTTCCCGTTATTTTTCTCGTCATTGCGGCTATTATTTTATATATCATGTTAAAACGGCTTGTCGAATCGCAACGTGGGCAAATTGGGACTTTGAAAGCCTTTGGCTACCGCAACCTAGAAATATTGCTTCATTATATGTGGTACGGTGTTTTTATTGGTGTATTTGGTGGGTTGCTTGGCGGTTTATTAGGAATATGGGTGTCAAAATATTTTTTAGAAATTTATCAAATGTATTTTAGTTTGCCGAACCTTGAAGCGCATACTTCCTTGAAGTACTTTTATCTCGGTATTATAATGGCGGCACTTTTCAGTGCGGCGGCTTCCTTTCAAGGTGTGAAGAGCGTTATCCGCCTTCAGCCTGCTGAGGCAATGCACCCTGTTGTGCCGACTTTTGTAAAAAAAACAAAGCTGGAAGAAATCCATTGGTTTTGGCGGATGTTTAATGTGCAAGGGCGAATGGCAATCAGAAACTTGTTGCGCAATAAAAGCCGCAGCTTCTTTACGTTTATTGGCATTGTCTTTACTTTTGCAATGATGGCATCATTTTTTTCCTTTTACAGTATGGCAGAAGTAATGATTATGGACCAGTTTACAAAAGTGCAAAAGCAAGATGTTAAATGGACTTTTGCAAAACCAATGCCGCGTTCCGATGTCATCCGTGAATTACAGCATGTTACAGGAATGAAGCATGTGGAGCCGCTCCTTGAAGTCCCAGTTTCATTGCGGTTTTTAAATCATAAAAAGGATGTCGTAGCACTAGGGATAACGGCTGACTCGACATTGTACAATGTCTTTGACAAACAAGGAAATCGCCTGGAACTGCCGAAGTCGGGGATGATGGTTTCTGAACAAATTGCGGACAAGCTTGGTGTTAAAGTCGGTGATGTGCTGCAAATGGAAAGTATGTATGCAAAGGATGAAAAACTAAATATTACGGTAGAAAAAATCATTCCACAATATTTGGGGGCTAATGTTTATCTTAATCAAGATGTTCTTTTGGCGTTGCTAAAGCAGGGGGAAATGATGACCTCCGCTCTCATGGCGATTGACGAAAAAGCGATTCCAGATTTAAAAGAGCGGTATCGTTCCTCAAAATATGTGAGCACAATAGAGGTTAGGCAGGAAATGATTGATAAGTATACAGAAATGATGGCAGCCTCCTCCTCTGCGATGTGGATCATGGCGCTTATTTCGATTATCACAGGATTTGCCATTGTCTATAATTCTAGCATTATTTCATTAGCAGAACGGAAAAGGGAGCTTGCCTCATTGCGGGTCATGGGTATGACGCCAAAAGAAGTAATGGGGGTTGTTTCCGTTGAACAATGGTTTCTTGGTTTTGTTGGCATGATTGCTGGCATTCCGCTTGCCTTTTCATTTTGTAAGTTAATGTCAACAAGTATGAGCAGCGATCTTTATACAATTCCAGCTGTTATTAACTCCGATGCAATTATTCAGGCTTTAATAGGAACAATAGTTGCCATCGCCATTTCGCTGCTGGCGGTGTCACGAAAAGTAAAACAGCTTGATTTAGTTGCTGTTTTAAAAGAAAGGGAGTGAAGCTATGGAACGGCATATAAAATGGATTATAAGTGGTATTTTAGCATTAAGTATTGGTAGCTATTTTGCTTATTCATCGACAAAACCTCTTGAAACAGAATTGCTTGAGGTTAGGTCGCAAATCGTTTCGCAATCATTTAAAGAAGAAGGGATTGTGACAGCCAGCAACGAAAGACCTGTGTACAGTGTCATAAACGGAAAAATTAGTAATCTCCCAGTCAAAGAAGGGCAGCGTGTCAGGAAAGGTGATTTATTAGTAAAAATTGAAGCAGAGGATTTGGATTATCAGCTCGGCCAATTAAAAGCACAGCTGAAAAGCATCAAAGGGCAGGAAAAGCAGGCTAATAAAAGTTCCTACAGAGCGCAAGTGAAACAGCAACAATTACTCATTGAAGAAATGAAACGCCAGCTTACTATTGGAAAAGAAGATTATGATAAAATAAAAATTCTTTATGATCAAGGTGCAGTTTCAAAGAAAGATTTCGATGATGCCAAAAATAAAGTAGAGCAGCTTGAAAATACAGTAATGCAAGAGGAGCAAGCATTACAATTAATTGAAGAACAAGCTAAACCAGTACCTGGAACAGAACAATATTATGCAGGATTACAAGAATCAATAAATGAACAAATCAATCATGTAGAGTATCTGATTGCAAACAAAACAATCGTTGCACCAATGGATGCCATTATCAAAGAATTATCTGTCAAAGTAGGTGCAATGGTGACAAGCCAAACGTCATTAATGACCCTTATCACTAATGACAAACTTGAAGTAGATGTTTACCTTTTGACAGAAGATGTAATCAATGTAAATGAAGGGATGGAAGTCAAACTCACTCAGAAAAGGAAAAACGGGGATTATACATTTGCTGGCACTGTAAAGGCAATCGCCCCAGCAGCCGAAGAAAAGGTCTCAGCATTAGGACTAATTGAGCAAAAAGTGAAGATAACAGTCGCGCTTGGTGCCAAAGCACCAGAACTACGTCCTGGATACGCTTTGGATGTGCAGTTTACAACATTAGAGCAAAAAAGTAAATTAGCTGTTCCAAAAGTGGTTCTATTCCCAGATAGTAATGGTGGAGATGCTGTCTGGGTTGTCAAAAATGGCAAGGCTGTAATCCAAGAAGTAAAAACAGGAATGGAAACCGATGAGGTAGTTGTCATTGAAAAAGGATTAAAAGCTGGTGACAAAGTCATTAAAAATCCGCAGCTTGAAGGGATTAAAGAGGGGAAAAAGGTGAAGTAGTTGGGAACCTGGGCTGCCAATCAGTTGATATATAGCAATTGGCTGCCCTATAATATTATTTAATATGTGTAGTTCCCCCTACCATCATTTACTGTGCTTAGGGTTGTTATGCTTCTTTGTCGGTAACTGTTTTTCTGGGTGCCCTTTCCCGCGTTTGCGGTTTTGTTCATCTTTTTCCTGTGTGTCATGTAGTTTTTCAACAAATTCATGTGTGCTGTCCATATAAATGGCCTCCTTTTTTATTTCTGGAGTTTTCTATGTTACTTTATCCAATAACATTCAATTCATGTATAAAAAGAAGTACATTTTTCACAAAACTTAATACTAAAAACGTGATGTTAAAGGTGCAAACAGGGCAGAATATGTGATAAAGTTGATTTGAATAATTTTATAAATAATACATAGGAAGGTGGCTTTTTTATGACAAACCAAAATGATCATACTTCTTTACCACCAAAAACATGTACAATTGAACGATTAGTAACAGTAAAAGAAGATGTAGAAAAAGTATTAAAGGGACAAAAAACAGCTTCGCGCCGAAATGGCAGATATGCTGATATTGGCGAGGTTATGACACTTCAAGGAAAGGATTTTGTCGTTGAACGTGTTTATTCACAGTCACTTGGGGAACTGACTGATGAGCATGCCCAAGAGGAAGGATACGCTAATGTAGAGGAATATAAACAATCCATTTTATCAATGCATCCTGGGATGCCATGGCTGCCGCAAATGCGTGTATGGGTTCATGAGTATCGGCCAGTCTAGCCTATAGCCTAGAAAATTGCTTTATACTAGATGAACTATAATTTATATCAGATTATTCTTTATATTCATGTTGTTAGTGTGATCCTTACTATTGGTCCCTTTTGCATATTATTCCCGTTTATAAAAAAGCTGCAAAATGCAAATGAAGATGAACAACAGGCATATTTAAATGTATTTAAATTCACTGTTAGAGTATCAAAACATGCCGGGCATGTATTAGTTGTTACAGGAATTTTACTCGTTTGGATTACTTCATGGACATGGACAACATCTTGGCTCGTTGTGTCAATTTTTATTATGCTCTGCTCCGGCTATTTTTTAGCGCGCGCTTTTTCACCAACTGTGCGTAAGTTTAATGACCCAAATCAAGATAAGGAAAAATCAGTGCGCACTTTGTATCGGTCAACTTGGATTTACATTATCCTATTATTATTAATGCTTTGGTTTATGGTAGCAAAGCCTGTATTATGGTAGATAAACTGAAGGGGCTGTTCACGAGAACAGTCCCTTTTAAATATTTTATGGAACGAAATAGATGGATTTCCCATTAAAATGGAGTATATTTTAGTATAGATAGTTGGAAAAATAAGTGTTTTTAAGGTGGAATATTTTTATGAACTTTTTGAATAAATATGTCCGAAAATATTGGCTACCTTTTACCTTTGCTGTTGTTTTTTTAACTTTAGAAGCAATTGTAGATTTACTTTTGCCGACAATCATGGCAAAAGTAATCGATGTTGGCGTTGCTAACAGAGATATGGATTATGTGCTGAAAATGGGCGGTATGATGCTACTAATCACTTGTTTTGGGGCAGTGTCGGCAACTGCAAGGAATTTTATTTCCAGCTTTGTCTCACAGCGTTTTGGTGCAGAGCTGAGGTATGACCTTTTTTGTAAAATTCAATCATTGTCATTTCAAAACATTGATAAATTTGACCGCGCTTCGCTTATAACAAGAGTAACGAATGATGTTACCCAGATTCAAATGTTTTCTAATGGACTTATGCGAATATTTGTTAGAGCGCCACTCTTATGCATCGGATCCCTCATCATGGCTGTTCGTTTGAATCCTCATTTATCAATCGTACTAGCTGTTGTCGTGCCAATCATAGCGATTTTAATTGTTTTAAGTATGAGGCTTGGCTTTCCACGCTTTATGAAGGTGCAAAAAGCGATGGACCGCATGAATGGCGTCATGCGTGAATATTTATCAGGTGTAAGAGTTGTTAAAGCATTTAATCAATTTAATTTTGAGATTCATAAATTCGGGCAGGCTAATCTCGGTTTACAAAGTACGGCAACCTCTTCGACTCGGGTGTTATCTATTTTTGGTCCGATGATGGTAGCGGTAATGAATATTGGCATTGTTGCTGTGCTTTGGTTTGGCGGCTATGGCGTTCAGAGCGGTCATATTCAAGTTGGGGAGATTATTGCCTTCACAAACTATATGATTCAAATTTTATTTTCATTGCGTCTGATTTCGATGGTTTTCATTATGTTTGTACGGGCAAAAGCGTCTGCAGGGCGCATTGGTGAAGTGTTTGCCGAGGAAAATCAGCTTAAGTCTAAGGGGAAAAAGTCAGCAACAACAACGAGTGATGGTGGTTTGACCACAAAAGGGCGGATTGATTTTCACAATGTTTCATTTGCTTATAATGGCGCTTTAAGTGAAGCGGTTTTAAAAAATATCACGTTTACCTGCTTGCCTGGGGAAACAGTTGGCATTATCGGCTCAACTGGTTCAGGCAAGACGAGTTTAATCAACTTAATTCCGCGCTTCTATGATGTAAGCGAAGGAGTGGTGAAGGTTGATGGTGTTGACGTTAGAGAGTATGACATTAAAAAGTTAAGAGAAAAAATTGCGGTAGTGCCGCAACAGACGATGCTGTTTACAGGGACAATTGCTGAAAACATTCAATGGGGAAAAGAAAATGCCAGCGAAGACGAAGTAAAGCGGGCAGCCGTTATCGCTGAAGCAGCCTCATTCATCATTGCTTCACCAGAGGGCTATCATACAAAACTTGGTCAAGGGGGCATTAATTTATCAGGAGGCCAGAAGCAGCGGCTATCAATCGCTCGGGCATTGGTGAAACAGCCGGAAATTCTTATTTTGGATGATAGTACAAGTGCAGTGGACGTGGCAACAGAGACTAAAATCAAGGAATCTCTCAAAAAATATGCAACACAGTTAACATGCATGATCATTACGCAACGGGTTTCTTCGATAAGGGATGCTGACAAAATTCTTGTTTTAGATGATGGCAAACTTGTTGGCTTCGGTACCCACGAACAATTAGTGAAAAATTGCCAAGTATATCAAGAAATCTATCATTCACAAATTGGGAAGGAGGTGCTGTGAGTGGCCGCGGGTGTTAATGGTCAGTCGTCTGGAAAGGATAAACGTACTAATAGGGTTTCGCCGCCAGATGCAAAGCCTAAGAGTGGATTTAGCAAACATCACCTTAGACAGGCAGATAAGCCGAAAAATCTTAGTGGCACATTAAAGCGGCTGCTGTTTTTTATCGGCACGGAAAAAAAGCTCTTACTAACTGTTTTTCTGTTTATTTTAATTGATGCTGCTCTCTCCCTTGTCTCGCCTTATTTAATTGGAAAAGCAGTCGATGCGATGGCAAGCAAAAATGGCGCTGTTGATTTTGGCGTTTTAAGTACGATTGTCATCGTTTTGCTTTTTGCTTATGTCATGAGTGCCTTTCTTACATTATCAGAAGGCTGGCTCATGGCGGGAGTTTCGCAACGGATTGTTGCTAGTTTAAGAGAAGCGTTGTTTGCGAAGCTGCAAAAGCTTCCAGTTGCTTATTTTGACAGCCATACACATGGGGAATTAATGAGCCGCTTGGTGAACGATATTGATAATGTCTCAAGCAGTATTTCCCAGTCAATAACCCAGCTTATGAACGGCATTATTGTTATTATCGGATCATTTTTCATGATGCTGTATTTAAGTCCGACGCTTACATTGGCAAGTGTTATTACAATCCCGTTAATCTATTTGCTCACGAGGATGATTACAAAGCGAACAAAAACATTATTTCGCAACCAGCAAAGGCAGCTCGGGCTGTTGAACGGCCATATTGAGGAAACCATTTCAGGCTTACACGTCATAAAAGCTTTTAACCACGAGGAAAAAGTGATTGAGCAGTTTAAGGATATTAACGATGAGCTGCAAAAGGTCGGTTTAAAGGCGCAAATTTGGTCGGGATTTTTAATGCCGTTTATGAATATTATTGGCAACATCGGTTTTGTGATTGTCGCCATTGTTGGTGGGATTCTTGCGGTAAAAAATATGATTACAGTTGGAATCATCGCCAGCTTTCTAACATATTCGCGTCAATTTGTCCGCCCACTAAATGACTTGGCTAATATTTATAATGTTGTCTTATCAGGGATTGCCGGGGCGGAGCGGGTGTTTGAAATTTTAGATGAACAAGAGGAGCAGGAGGATTCAGTCGATGCCATCCCTCTGCAAAATCCGCACGGTCATGTAACTTTTGACAATGTCAGCTTTGGCTACCGAAGAGATGTACCGATTATTAAAAATATTAGCTTTGAAGCTATAGCTGGAAGCAGGACGGCGTTGATTGGCCCTACGGGTGCCGGTAAAACGACCATTGTGAATCTGTTGACCCGCTTTTATGATGTGACGAAAGGCAGAATCTTAATTGATGGCAGAGATATGAGGACTTATACGAGGGATAGTTTGCGTAGCAGCTTTGGCATCGTTTTACAGGATACGTATTTATTTTCTGGAACAATAAAGGAAAATATCAAATATGGTAAGCCAGATGCCAGCGATGAGGAAGTGGTGAATGCTGCTATAATGGCAAATGCCGATAGTTTCATCAATCGTCTTTCGAATAAATATGACACCGTTTTGGATGAGAATGGCGGCAATCTAAGTCAAGGGCAAAAACAGCTATTGGCAATCGCACGGGTTATCTTGCAAAAACCAGCATTTTTAATTTTGGATGAAGCTACAAGCAGCATTGACACACGGACTGAGCAACAAATCCAGAAGGCATTGACCAATGTAATGGCAGGCCGCACAAGCTTTATCATCGCCCACAGATTGAATACGATTCGCGATGCTGATACAATCATGGTCATTGATGCCGGAGAAATCGTTGAGAGCGGCAGCCATGAAGAGCTACTTGCGGAAAAAGGTGTCTACTTTGATTTGTATCGGAGTAGCAAGGTGCAGTGAGGATGGAACCTATATTTATGGAAAAACGCCCCCCCTTTAGGAGGCCTGCTAGATAAATGCGGGAATCCCAAAGGGTGTTTTTATACTGATAGGAATATTTAGGCAATCGGACAATAAATGCTGCTAACTGGACAATAAAGGGTATGCAACCGACAATAAAAGCCTTTAATTGGACAATAAAGTCCTCAGACAGGACAATAAATATTTTATTTTTAAGAAGACTCTACTAAATCTTAAGAAAATCTTAAGTTTTATCCTCGCTCAATGTTAAGAATTAGCGGCTACAATGGAAATAAGCTCATAGGGTAGATGAAAAAGCATGTATAAATGGTGGGTCTCTCTTAGAATTCGCCCAATAAAGCGATATAATTCGGAAAGGAGCGTGAAAAAATGAACAATTACTTTGTCCTAGTTGTCGATGATGAAAAAGAGATTAGAGATGCGATTGAAATATATTTAAAAAATGAAGGAATAACGGTCATTAAAGCAAAGGACGGCATTGAAGCGATTGAAAAGCTGAATGAGCAGGAAATTCATCTCATTATTCTAGACATCATGATGCCAAGATTGGACGGAATTGCGACAACCTTCAAAATTCGCGAGCAAAAAAATATCCCAATTATCATGCTTAGCGCAAAAAGCGAGGATACGGATAAAATTTTAGGATTGCAAGTTGGTGCGGATGATTATGTGACAAAGCCGTTTAATCCCCTGGAGCTTATTGCCCGTGTGAAATCACAGCTAAGACGATATGTGACGTTAGGAACTTATGGAGGTGCAACGGACAAAATTATTGATCTCCGTGGGCTAACACTAGATCAAGCTGCAAAAGAAGTCGCTGTCAATGGCGAGCAAGTGAAGTTGACGCCAATTGAATACAAAATCGTTGAACTATTGATGACAAATGCTGGCCGCGTTTTTTCGATTCATGAAATTTATGAACGTGTTTGGAACGAGCCTTGCTACAATGCGGAAAATACAGTGGCGGTTCATATTCGCAAAATTCGCGAAAAAATTGAAATTGATCCGAAAAATCCGAGATATTTAAAGGTGGTGTGGGGAATTGGCTATAAAATGGAAAAGTAAAATTGTAATTATTGCTTGGGTGTTACTGTTAACATATGGGTTAAGCGGGCTGTCTGTCGGTTTATCAAAAGGAAATTATTATCTCGCTAAAGATTATTTTCAAACCGACCAATTTGAAACCACTTTTGATCGTTTTATCAATGATTTGTTGATATTTGAATTAAATAGTTTGACAAGGGAAGAAGTGAAAAAGCAGCTTACTGTTTCTACAGAGGAGATTAATGAGCACCGCTATCGCTACGGGAATTTAAATGAACAAATTACGAATATTAAGGGACAATATGAAGGGAAAATTCAAGATGCTTTAGCAGCTAAGAACGAAGAAGTTGCAAAGCTATACACTGAAGAACGTGACCAAAAAATTGCAGATATTACAAATAATTTTACTAGTGATGAGCATGTTCGACAGAAGGTTCTTAAGGAAAAAGAAGAGAAAGTTGACCATTACTTTGTTGAGTTGGAACGGAATCGCCAAGAGTTTTTAGCTTATCAACATTCGTTTGTATACTACTTGAAAAACAGGAAAACAGGCGAAATCTATACGAATTTAAATGCAACAGAAGAAACAGCTGAACAAAAAATGACCAGTAAAAACATGGCATTTATTCGTACATACACGAACTTAACAACAAAAAATGATTACTATAATTTCGGTGATTACGGTATTGTTAATCCGATATTAGATAAAAATGTTGCAACTTTTGAAGGGAAAATTGCTGTTCCAAAAACAGCTTCGCAAACGAATACGGTTTTAAATGATTACTATTATTTTAAACAAAATCAAATTGTCTATTACATTTATTCGTTAGCAGGAATCGCTGCGCTTCTACTAAGCTTATTTTTTTATAAAAATACAGCGATAATTCGAACGCTTAGATTTGAAAAGTTGCAGCCTTATTATAATAAGGTTCCAATTGATGTAAAAATAGTAGCCTTCTTGTTTACCTGTTTGCTTGCCTTTCTTTTTCTAAATGAAAGTTGGTTTTTTAGCTATTGGGAAAGTATGTACAGTCTATTGAAGGTTATTTTTTATTATTTATTTTGGTCTACAGTATTTCTTTCTCTAGCACTTGTGCAGGGGAAACTTCTTTTTGAAAGATATAAAGACCGTTCTAATTTAAAGAACGATATTAAAGAGGCATTCTTAATTAAAGCAAAGGAAGCAGTAAAGAGCGCTTTTTTAAATAGACGTGTTGGCACCCAAATTTTCATTATTTTAGCTGTTGTGTATGCTTTTGGTTTAGGAGCCATCATTGTAGTGATGGAACCGGCTTTTATCATTATATATGGCGGATTGTTTCTCGTTATTGGCCTGCCACTTCTTATTTTAATCATGAAACGCACTGGTTATTTTAATCAAATTATCAAAAATACAAGTGAGTTAGCTAGCGGAAATTTCGAACCTGATCTGCCGATTGTAGGCAAATCTGTATTAGCAAAGCTTGCAGAGAATATTAATACGTTAAAATACGGTGTAAAAGCATCACAAAAAGAGCAAGCAAAAAGTGAACGTTTGAAAACAGAACTGATTACAAATGTCAGCCATGATTTACGGACACCATTAACTTCAATTATTACTTACACAGAGCTGTTAAAAACGCCAGAGCTTTCCGGTGATGAGCGGGATTCCTATATTGAAATCATCGACCGCAAATCTAAGCGCTTAAAGGTTTTGATTGACGATTTATTTGAGGCTTCAAAAATGGCGAGCGGCAATATTGAGTTACTAAAAGAAAAGGTAGATTTAGGGCAGTTATTGCAGCAGGCTTTAGCGGAATACGACGAAAAAATCGCTGAATCAACATTGCAGTTTCGAATTGCGACACCTGATGCGCCAGTTTATGCAATAGTCGATGGACAAAAAATGTGGCGCGTCTTCGATAATGTCATTGGAAACATTTTGAAATATGCGCTTGAAAACACGAGAGTCTATATTTCAATGAAGCAAACAGGAGAAAAGGTCGAAATCTCTTTTAAAAATATTGCAAAATACGAGCTTGGCGGTGATGTCAATGAGTTATTTGAACGCTTTAAGCGCGGTGATGTATCCCGGCATACGGAAGGATCTGGCCTTGGTTTAGCAATTGCAAAATCGATAGTTGACCTCCATGGTGGGGAATTAGAAATGGATGTTGATGGTGACTTATTTAAGGTTACGATTATGTTGGAAACAAAATAATTTGATTAACATCAGGAAATTGGATAAATAGACAAAGCCTTAGGGTATATTACAAACAATGTTCCACATGAAACGTCATTTTATTGCACAAGCCGATTTATTACGACCACTTTAGGGGCGAAAATCGGCTTGTGAACATTTCAATACTAATGAGGATGATTCATTTTGGTCAAAAGAAAAGATGCAAGTAAAGAAAGAAAAGATAGCATCGCCATAAGAATCGCAAAAATATTGTATACCCTTTTATTTGCAGCAGCTGTAGCGGGAGCTTTATTAATCTGTACAGAAACGTTTGTTCGTGGTGATTTCTTTGAGGCAAAAAAGTGGATGGCAGCTCACTACAATCCCTTTATTTTAAACTATATAATCTTGTTTGTATTTTTCCTTTTGTTTTTAGGGCTGTTTAATGATTTATTATTTAGCACTTTTGCGTTTACGGCTTTTATTTTTGTTTTAAGCTATATCGAAAGATATAAGGTTATGTTTTTAGGTGAAAATTTATACCCATGGGATGTATTGCTTTATCAGCAGTTATTCAACTTATTGCCAGAGCTTATCAAAGAGGTAAACAAAGAGATGGCGCTGATTGCAGCTATCGGAGCCGTACTAATGATGGCGGCGCTTATTTTTATTAAGAACAAAATAAAGTTTGTCGTATGTAGACTCAGTCTTTTGAACAGGCTTGCGTTGATTGTTGGAACTGCTGGGTTAATCGTTTCTTTCTTCCTATATAGTTCAACGCCATTAAAACATCTGTTTGATTCATTGCAAATTACGAATATGAACTGGAATCAGGAAACGAATTACAAAATAAACGGCTTTGTCCTCAGCTTTGTTTTAAATACGGAAAGTGCGCTCATTTTCCCACCAAAAGGATATGGAAAAGAAAATATAACGAATATTGTCAAAGACCTAAGTGCGAAATTGCCACCAGAGGTGCCAAAGAAAACGTTAAAACGGAACCCCAATATTATTTTTATTATGAACGAATCGTTCTGGGATCCTACCCAATTACAATCGGTTACATTAAGTGAGGATCCAATGCCAACGGTTAGGAAAAATCAAGTCGGCTGGCTTCTTTCACCACAGTTTGGCGGAGGTACCGCCAATATTGAATTCGAGGCTTTAACTGGCCTCAATGTTTCATTTTTGCCAACTGGCTCGATTGCCTACCAGCAATTTATAAACCGACCGCTTCCATCACTAGCAACGGTGTTAAAAGAACAAGGCTATGAGGCGACAGCAATCCACCCGTATTACAATTGGTTTTGGAATCGCGAGAATGTTTATAATTATATGGGCTTCAATGAATTTATTAGTTTAGATCACTTTAAGGGTGCTGCATACCGCGGCCCTTATATTTCTGATCAAGAAGTAAGCAAAAAAATTATTAACAAAATAGAGGCAACGGAAAAGCCTGACTTTATTTATGCAGTTACGATGCAAAACCATGGCCCATACGAAAAAAATCGCTATAAAGGCGCTAAAATAAAAATCGAAGATAAGAATTTGTCCGATGAAGCCCGCTATACATTGGAATCCTATACTCAAGGTGTTGTTGAAGCAGATGAAGCACTTTATGAGCTTATTCGGCATTATGAAAAATCAGAAGAACCGACGATAATCATTTTTTATGGAGACCATTTACCGTTTTTAGGTGCATACTATTTGGCCTATAAAGAAGCGGGGTTTGTAAATGATAACGAAGATAAATGGTCGCTTGGAGACTATCATAAAATGAGAACGACGCCATTAGTTATATGGGACAATTTTTCGAATAAAAAATCTGAACTTCCAAGCATAAGCCCATCATTCCTAGCACCGCATATTTTTAATTTAGCGCAAATCCAAAAGCCATTGTACTATCGATTCTTGGAGGAGTTTAATAAACAAATGCCAGGCTTTACCGCAGCCATTAAAAATGATGCGAACGGTCATTTGTATAAAGAAACGCCGGAAGCAGTGAAGCCGCTTGAGGATACTTATTTGCACCTGCAATATGATTTGTTGTTTGGGAAACAGTATGGGATAAAAGCTTTGTTTGACGGTTAAGGGGAATAGCACACTATCTATAAGCGATACAAAAAAGGTGAGTGTTAAGCCACTCACCTTTTAATCATCATCTTTGTCTTTATGGCAATGACGCGGCATATAGCCCTTTTCCTTCATCATTTTAGCTTTCTCTTGCAGTTTGGCCTTGATTTTGTCGCCTTGCTCCTTTGTCATTACACCGAATTCAACATGTTTATCAATCAATTTAAGTTTCTTTTCAAAAATTTCCTGGTGAATTTTAGCAAGCTCCCTTTTTTGCGCCTTTGTTAGCTCCACCTTTGGCTCGGGATTATCAGCCACCTCATTTTCCGCCCATGCGGGAATTGCCAAACCAAGTGTCAAAAATAGCACACTCAACAAAAACATAAACTTTTTCATGAGAAAAAACCCCCTATTCATATTTTTCATTGTTAATATGTAACAGAGGGGATGGTTTTATCCGTATTTCGTAAAAGTTTTCAAATGTCTTCATATGCAGCCTTTATTTTTAAAATTTCATCCAAGTTATTTAAAAATATATCAACAAGTTTTGGATCGAAATGGTGCCCGCGTTCCTCTTTAAAAAGATTTATAATTCGCTCCAGTTCCCAAGCCTTTTTATAATATCGATCACTGGCAAGGGCATCAAATACATCAGCAATAGCCGTAATTCGACCATATATATGGATTTGCTCCCCCTTTTTGCCATTAGGATAGCCTGTTCCATTCCATTTTTCATGATGTTCATGGGCGATAATCGCCGCTGCTTGAAGAATATGCCTTTTTGATTTTTCCAAAAGTTTGTAGCCAATTGTTGCATGTGATTGCATAATTGCAAATTCTTCTTCCGTTAACCGACTAGGTTTTTTTAAAATTTCATCTGGAATGGCAACTTTGCCGATATCATGCATTGGTGATGCCATTTTGATTAGTTCTGCTTCTGCTTCAGACATTCCAAGTCCCATTGCCAAAATCTTTGAGTATTCGGCGACACGCTTGACATGATTCCCTGTTTCTTTCGAGCGGCTTTCGCCAATTTCCCCCATTGTAAAGATAATTTCTTTTTGTGTTTCTTCAATTTCATGGAGGAGCATGGCTGATTCTAGTGCTTTTCCCGTATAAGTAGCGGCAAGTTCTAAATATTTTAAATCCTGATCAGAAAAAATACTTGCCGATGTCATTTTATTAATAGCCTGATAGCAGCCAATGATTTCCCCCTGCTGGTTTTTTATCGGAATAACAAGGATGGACTTCGTTCGATAGCCGGTTTGTTTATCAACATTTTGATTAAAGCGATCATCTTCATAGGCATCATCAATAATAATGGAGCGGCCAGTCAAAACAGCATAACCTGCTAATCCGTTATAAACAGGCATTTCAATTCTGTCGACACCATGTGCCACCTTTGTCCATAATGCCTCCGCATCTTTATTATATAACCACACTGTGCAACGATCGGAAATAATGAGCTCCCGTCCCATATCAGCCATTAGCATTAGTAAACGATCTAAATCTTTTTCATTGGAAATTTTCGCAACGTAATGAAAAATAACCTCAAGCAACTCATTAGGCTCTAATTCTTTTCTAAATTTGGATGAGCCAAATTCCGTACTTTGTCCCATGGTTCAACACCTCAATTTAAGAGTAATCTAATAATTCATACATGTTAAGTATTTCTTTAAAAAAATTAGATTTTGTGGCACTTATTGCCAATATAGTAGTATTTATGTTAATTTTAAAATAAGTTAAGTAATCTTATAAAAAAGGTGATAATTATGGAGAAAAAGCATTGGAAACGACTGATAGTGGCTGGGTTGATAAGTTTAACCGTTGCCTTTCAAACATCTGTTTCATTTGCTGCTTATAAGCCGGGTGAAGTTGTTACAAAAGCAGGCACTGGTGAGTTAGGGTATAAAGACGGTGCATCAGCGGCTGCGAAGTTTCACTTACCTTCAGTTGCAGTAGAGGCAGAGGATGGCATGATTTATGTTTCAGATACGGAGAATCATAGAATAAGAGTGATTACTCCAAAAAATGAGGTAAATACATATGCGGGAACTACAAATGAAACAGATCAATATGGCTTTCAAGTTGGCGGCTATAAAGATGATGAACGTTTAAAAGCAATGTTCAATGCGCCGAAAGGCCTTGCTTTATCAAAAGAAGGTTTTTTGTTTGTTGTTGACTCAGGCAATAATGCAGTAAGAGTGATTTATAAAGATGGTGTAGTGAATACAATTACAAAGGACTTAAACGGCCCAACAGATATTGTTATTGGAAATGATGGACAATTAATCGTCAGCGATACACTTAATCACCGCATCGTCGAAATAACAGAACAAGGGAAGATTTCCGTTCTTGCTGGCGGTGGCTATAGCAAGGATGGAGAATGGCTGATTGGCAGTTTTGCAGATGGTAAGGGAGATGCTGCAAAGTTTAACGAACCAACTGGCTTGGCCATAGATGCTGAGGGCAACTTGTATGTTGCAGATACAGGTAACCAAAGAATTAGGAAAATTGATGCAGCTGGTAATGTAACAACTTTTGCTGGGATAGGCTCTAGTAAAATGGATGGGACGAGCTATATCAGTGGAGGCTTTTTAAATGGCAACAAAACAAATGCCCAATTTAATTTTCCTTCCAGTTTAGCGTTTGATCAAAACGGAAATTTATTTGTGGCAGATACATTAAACCATATCATTCGGGTTGTAACAGTAAATGGAACGGTAGAAACAGTTGCTGGTATTGCTGGTGAAAGCGGCAATAAAATCGGTCCAGAAACAAATGCCCAATTTGACAGGCCTGTTGGTGTAACCGTTTTGAAGAATGGTAAATTGCTAATTGTTGATCAGCTGAATAATAAAGTACGAGAACTAAGTTGGTATGGTCTACCTGCTAATATAAAGGGAAGCCAAACAACGATTCATGTCGTTTACAAAAATAGTCTTATTGATTTTAAGGATGCAGCGCCTAAGGTCATTAATGGGCGTACGTTAATCCCGTTAAGAACCGTTTCTGCAACATTTGGCTACAAAGTAGATTGGAATGAAGCAACCGAAGAAATCGCTATTCAAAATGGTGATCAAACAGTCACGTTAAAAGTTGGCGATGTCGTTGTAAAAAAAGGGAATCATCAGTTTACATTAGATATTGCACCTGAAATTGAAAAGGCATCGAACAGAACTTATGTCCCATTACGCTTTATTGCAGAGGCCTTTAATTTGCAGGTGGATTGGTTAAGTGATGAGCGTGTAGTATTAATTAGGTAATGAAACGAAGTTTTATTTTCATCCATGGTTGAGTACGTCAGCCTATGGAGGGTTCGAATGAGAGGGGTTTATTGGTGAGTCCATTTGACATATTATTACTTGGTCATTTAATAGGTGATTATTTATTTCAAACGAGCTGGATGGCGGCCAACAAGGCAAAAAATTGGGCTGCCCTTCTCACTCATTCATTCGTTTATACTCTAGCGGTAGGAATAGTCGCCTGGTTTGGTTTTGGTGGGCTTTCAATATGGGGTCTTTTGCTCGTTTTCGGATTACATGTCTTTTTGGATCGGCGCACCTTTGTTGCTTGGTGGGTTCGAACCGTTATGACGTCAACAGGAAAAGAATCATGTTGGTTAAGCATTGTTGTTGATCAAGTGTTTCATTTAATTGTGTTGGTGATTGCGTTGCAAATATAGTAAAAGAGTGAAAAGTGGAGTTTTGTTGATTTTGTAAATAACCGACTACCAAATGGAGCAATTTTGGGGTCGGTTATTTTTCTTTGTAATGTTCGCTAGTATCGGGAATCTACCTAATATGTTAAAATAATCATATATTATAACGTTATAACGGTAATAAGTTGTGTCAATTAGGAATATACTAGTAAAGGGGAGAGTTCAGGATGGCGGTGATTGAAGTGGAAAGAAAAGTAACTAAAATCGGTAATAGCCTAGGTATTACACTTCCACAAGAAATTTTAGAACATTTAAAGGTGAAACAAGGGGACGAAATCCAGTTTCAATTAGAGGAAAATGGGAGAGTCTCATTTAAGAAAAAGCAGCATTTAAATCTTGAAGCACTTGACGGAATAGACCAGGACTTTTTGGACGGAATAAAAGATTTATTTGACAACTATGACCAAACGCTTCGAAATCTCGTCAATCGGTAATGGAAAGTATGATAAGATATTTAACCGAAAAAGAAGTTATCCTAATCAACGCTTTAGTCATTAGAAGATATTCACCTAAAGAACAAATAGGTGTGAAGCTGCCTGAGTTGCTGAATAGTGCTGTATATAGGCCGCAACAAAGCCTTTTCGAAAATGAGGCTTACCCTACAATATGGTTAAAAGCAGCTGCCTTATTTGAAAGCCTTGCAAAAAAACATTCATTTCATAATGCCAATAAACGAACAGCTTTTGCAAGCATGAAACAATTTCTGTGGTTGAATGGTTATACATTAACGGCATCTGAAACAGAAGCAGAAGACTTTACAGTTCATATTGTAGTTACGAAACCCAGTATTCCATTGCAACAAATTGCTGATTGGATTGAAGGGAATAGTATTGGAAGAAAGAAGGAGAGTTAATCATTTGTGATTACTCTCCTTTTTTAGTAAGCATTTATAAATAGTATTAAAATACTTAAAATGGGTCATCCATTAAAACAAATGTTATTTCCCAACTATTAGGATTATCACTTAGGTCATAAATGGTTTCAGGTGCAAACGTAATCGTTTTTCCACCTGCTAAATCAATCGGTATTGCTCCGTTGTATTTAACAAGGAATGTTACCGTATCATCTGGAGCATAGTTCGTAACAACGATACCAGTTGTTCCAAGGCTGTTATTAAATGCTGTTGTAATGGCATCTTTCGGATTCTTGCTTGGATTTAAAGGTTCATTAAAGGTGAGTACAAGCGTGTCACCAGAACTAAACTGTTTGTCTCTTGATGGTGAATACCACTCCGAATCCCAATCATAACTAGCACTTGAAGGTCCGACAGTATCTTGATTAACTGTACCGTATAAATCGAAATCAGCGACCCTAGGATCATCAGTAAATGTAATTTCGACTTTTTTAACATCTACCACAGGGTTAGTTAATTCAATCTCAGCAAATTTTCCTACGGGTTTAATAGTTTTTACGGGATTACCTAATTGATCATACAGTGTTATTACTGCGATTCCTTCAAAATCACCATTGGTGCTTGCCATAAAATAAGAATTTACAGTGACTAGACTTGGGAAGTCATAAACAAATCTTTCATCTTTCTTGTCTCCGATATTGTTACTAAAGGATTTGTCAGTAAAATAATTGTACTGACAGCCACCTTGGCAAAGACGATCATCATAGCGAACCATGCTATTTGTTCCTAATAAACTCATTTTGTCGCTTGTATCTGGTGTTGTAACGGTCACCATTTTTAGCTCTGACAAATTGTTATAATCAACCGCAATCATATAAATATCATAGGTCTGATTTGGTTCTAATCCAATAATGGTTAGTTGGCTAGGTTTATTTACGTCAATTGAAACATAAGATTCAGCACGTATTGCATTGGCTGGAGCACCGTATGTAACCTGATCAGCAGTTAATGTTGGTTCGCCACTAGGCATGACGACATAATACATGTGCGCAGACCCCGAATTTTCAGTAACGTCTATGTTGAAAGTTACTCGATCTGGATGAACGCTATTAGTGGTAGGAGTCCCATTTTCGAAAATTGGCGGCACATCATCAAAACGCTCAATGTAGTAAGTTCCTAACAGATTGTTGTCCTTATCAATTACAGAAAGTGCGAACTTATCTGCAATCGCATTATTAATTACAAAGTCTGAAAAAAGTACTTCTACATATGGGATTCCATTTTCCGCTTGGATTGTTAAATCACGGTTAATAGAGTCTCGGTAGTAACTTGCCTCTACTTCAACTGTTCCAATATCATCCAGTGGCAGTATAGTCCCATTGGCATATGGTTTAAAATATAGCCTAAAGCTTGATGTACTATGACCAATCGAAGCACTTGCAGAATAATTATCAATAGAAAACTTTCCGTTTACATCGAGGTCAAACCCAACGTTTTTGATTACGTTTATAGAAAACTCCCACAATTCATTCCCATTTTTCCCTCGAATAGGGTTAGAACAACAATCGTAACGGACGGTTGGATTTAGGCTTGTTAAATTATTTTCAGTTGTTGTTATTGCAATAGTTTGGCGATCTACAGTGATGTCAACAATGGAAACTACATTGTCAGTTTCATCGAACACACGAAAATTGCCAGCATCAATACTGTCTTCCAACTCCTCATCAAATGTAAGAATAATTTGTTCTCCATTTACTTTAGAGTTAATTAATGTTAATGATGGAGGTATTGGATAGCTATCTTCAGCAATTACGACATTCGAAGGCCTACTTTCAATTCCATTCACTGTTTGTGTGACATAGTAGCGTTTTCCATTAAGATTAACAATAAAACGAGGACCATTATCTGCGTTATCTATTGTTTGAACAACGGAATCAGTATCCGCATCATATAGTTTTAATAATGCGTGAATTTCATGATTAGTTATATCAATATAGAAAAAACCATCAGGACTTCCTGAAATTTTTGGGGCAGCCGGTCTTTTAATTGTATTCTCCAATGTATACTCAAATGAAGCCACTTCACTAGTCCGTATACCGTCTTTTACAGCAATCGCTTTAATGACAGTTTGATCAGATGTTATTCTTGGTTTATAGGTAGAATCATATACTATCTTGTTATTCTTAGTTGGTGTTGTGCCATCTATTGTATAATAAATATCTGCTCCTTCTGTCATTGCTTGTAGCGTAATTTCTTGTCCGACATCAACAATACCAACGGGTGGGTTAGCAGTTGGTTTAGGAACAGGTCCTTCAAACACGCCATATGTTGAAAAGTGGCTAACAGTTGCTGTTACTGTTTTGGCGGTTGGATTTACTTCGGACGATTGTTGATATTGCCATGTGCCATCACTATTTTGATAGAATATACCTATATCACTGCTAGCTGACGTATACGGCAGTGTAAGTGTTACACCTTTTCCTGCAAGATTACTTACATCAATTCCCGCAAATGTGAAACTAGCAATTGCTCCTGCTGGCTTTAGTCCAGTTGTTGCAAAAGTGTTAGGGTCAACAGACTTTACTGTTACAGAAGCTCCGCTTGGAATGTCTAATGTGCCAAGATTGAGACTAATTCCTCCTGTGAAATTTAGCGGCTCCCCTTGCTTAATTGCAACAGATGTTCCGATTGGGTTTATTGTTCCGCCACTTCCACCAGTGCTACCTTCGCCACCGCCGCCTGTAGTATTTCCACTTTGTTGTGGGGATTGATTTTGATTTGGATTTGTACTTGACGGTACGGATGGACCAATTTTATCTATTTGCTCCTGTGTTAGCCCTGAATTTTTAGCCGCTGTTGTTACTTGCTGTTGTGTAGTTGCTGTTTCCGTTTTAAGTGCATTATTATCTTTAATAATGTTATCAAGTGTTTGCTTATATGTTGTTTCTAGTATTCTTTCAACCTCTTGCCTAATAGAAGATTGACTAATTTCTTTCAAAACAGTCTCTTGAATATTTGCTAGGGCTGTGGCTGTCTTTGATAACTCTATCGCTGTTTTAATTAATTCTTCTTGCTTTGTTTGTTCGAACTGTTTTTGGGCCGCAAGTGCTTTTTCGTTCGTTTCCTTAATAACTCGTGTTAAATCTTGAATGATTTCAACAATCACGACTGGTTCAACTTGCCCAATCAATTGACCTACATCTAATAGCTGCGCTTCTGGTATTGCCGCTTGGTTTGTTGCTGTAACAAGTGTGTGATTGATTGTGACGAGCTGTTCTGCTAGTGAAAAGTTACCGTTTGTTGCGCTCCCGTTGTTCCTAGAATCAATATTTTGACTAACCCCTACGATTCCTTCGAGAACGGAAACAGATGATTTCCCAGCTAGAGGATCTGTTGAAACGAGAAAGTGAGTCCCGCGCACACCCATTACAGCAGTAGGTGTTTCAATATCATACTCATCATTGACATTCGACAGATTCTTTACGCTATTCCAAACCTTCCCAGACAGTACTTTTGTTTTTGTTTGCTTTCCATCATCTTTATTATCTAACTTAGAAACGATAAGCTTGGAATTGGCTCCAACGGTAGCTTTTGAGCCATCATCATAATGAATATTGGCGGAAGCTTTTCCTTCCGTGCGGACGGAGTCCCCTTGCGTAAGACTCATTCCATCCTTAGCTTTAAATTCCCGTTGTCCGCCACCTTTTTTAATGTAAACTTCACCTTTGACCTCTTTTACGACCGCAATGCGTGCGGCATCTGCATGAAAAAAGGCGGGAAGAAGCAATGAAAAAAGAAACAAAATGGATACCCAGAATTTTATATTCTTCAAACTATCCCCCCTCATAAAAAGAAACTTATATAGAGATAAAACTCTCCGTTATGATAAATTTGTGATAAATTTATCACAAATTTATCATAAAAAGGCAAAAGATTGGAATCGGTTTTGGGTAATTATGAAAAAAATATTACTTTTGATAAAAAATATTACTTTTAGCATAGGACAAAAGCACTATTCTTCAGCTTCAACGGAATAAATTTGCACAGGTTTTTCTTTCCCTTTCACTTGAATCGCTTCAAGCGGTGTTATTACAAATAAATCCTTTATTCGTTCATACGTATTTTCGCTAATTAATATTTGCCCTGGTTTTGCATTTGACTCAAGCCGGGCTGCTAGATTGACAGTATCCCCAATAGCGGTGTAGTCAAGGCGGTCAGTTGAGCCGATGTTGCCAATGACAGCAGGTCCAGAGTTAATGCCGACACCGAAATATACGGCACGTCCATACTTTTTCTCTAAGCGTTCTGCCATTGCAATCGAATTCTTTTTCATTTCAAGAGCTGCCCGTACAGCACGTTCAGCATGGTCAGGCTGCTCAATTGGTGCACCGAAAATGGACATTACGCCATCTCCAATAAATTTATCAAGTGTACCTTCAAATTTGAACACGGCACGTGTACATAAATCTAAATACTCATTTAAAATTAAAATAATTTCCTCAGGTTCCATTTTTTCGGAAAGTGGGGTAAAGCCCCGAATATCAACGAATACAAGCGTTACATCTTTACGTATGCCGCCAAGTTTAACTTCTTCTTTTGATGCTAAAATTTCATCAACAACCCCTTTTGAGACATAGCGTCCAAAAAGGCCGGTTACACGAGCCTTCTCCTTTCTTTCTACTAAATATTGCATGGCAACGGATGTAATATAAACAATAATGAACGCTATTATCACATAAAAGAATGGCAAAAGAATATTATTCTGAACGAATAAAACCTTTGATACTATTAAATATAAGCTTGTAAACCCAACAAAGGCTACGAATCCCCATTTTACTTTCAGACGATCAATAATTAAATAGGATAGTGCTGTTAATAGGGTAATGATTAAATAACCAGTCGTAGTGGAAGCTTTCGAATAAATAGTTCCATCCAAGAAGCTTTGAATGATGTTAGCATGAATTTCAACTCCGTTCATTTTGGTAATTTCACTCATTGGAGTCGTATATTGATCCTGAAGTCCCGCTGTATATGGTCCAATCAAAACGATTGTATCTTCAAAATATTCAGGCGGAAAATCCCCATTAATTACTTGATAGATTGGAATTGTATCGAACTTTTTACCTAAAAAACCCACTTCATTTGAATCTTCTTGCGGCTTTGTGGAGTAGGAGAAGCGGATATCATTTCGGGCTCCTGTTGGTATTTTTTTGTCTCCGATAAACCATTCGTTTTCGTCATTCCATGTTATTTCTCGTCCTTCGTCCTGTAATAATAAATTGGCCAACTTAACAGAAATGGCAGGGATTACTTCATTCTGATTCCCTTTTATTCCTAACATAATATTACGAACGACACGGTCACGATCTTCAATAACATTGATATGACCAACTTGGGCTTTGTCTATTGGTACGGCTGGCCAATTAATCATATCGTATGCCAGCTCATTTGTATTTTGCTGTTGCTTTCCTTTAAAAACAAAGTTTGCAGCTAAAAAGATATTGTCATGTTGATTGACTACTTGGGCTAATACTTCATCCTGCGCCTTGTCTTGGCTAGGCTCAGAGAAAAGTACATCGACAAAAATTCCTTTAGCTCCTGCACTTGCTAGCTTGTCTATTGTATCGGCAATCACACTTCGAGGCCAGGGCCATTTTCCAACCTCGGTTAAGCTCTCATCATCAATTGCCAAAATCACGATATCATGTGATACCTCTTTTTCGTCATCCTTCGTTAAACGGTCAGAAGTAAATTCATCAATAATAAAAAATGTGTTTTGTGCGTAAACAAAGCAAATAATAAAGCTTATAATCGCAATTGTAAGTAATTTTCGCAGCAAGATAACCATCCCTCCTTTTTAAGGTTGACTATTTTGTAGTATTCATATTTTTAAAATGAAACAAGTTTAAAATAATTTTCTGATTATGATAGGGTACTATATTTTTATTTTCCAAGTCCCTTAAAACAAAATTAACGACGTCTTCTGATATTCCAGAAATTTTACTAATATCTTCTTTTTAACAATTTGATAATTATATGTAAAGATTACGCAAAATTGTTGGAAGTTGTAAAGCCTTAAATGTTAAAATCAAATAAAAGAGACATTTTATAAAGAAAAGGTGAAGCATTCGATGAGGTTATTTATTATTTTAGGGGCAATTAATGCTTTTTTATCGGTGG
Source organism: Bacillus sp. (in: firmicutes) (assembly GCA_012842745.1). Taxonomy (NCBI): domain Bacteria; kingdom Bacillati; phylum Bacillota; class Bacilli; order Caryophanales; family Bacillaceae; genus Bacillus; species Bacillus sp. (in: firmicutes). The sequence goes on from DUSF01000044.1 coordinate 40,679, forward strand.
CATTAGGGGCATTTGGGGCCCATGGTCTTGAAGGCAAGTTAACTGAACATATGATGGATGTGTGGGAAAAAGCAGTCACCTACCAAATGTTCCATTCCGTCGGCTTATTTGTTGTTGCCTTTGCAGCTGATAAGTGGCGCGGCTCTAGTCTTGTGACGTGGTCTGGTGTGATGATGCTTATCGGGATTCTTTTATTTTCGGGAAGCCTTTACGCACTTAGTACATCTGGAGTCACGATATTAGGCCTTATCACCCCGTTTGGTGGCGTTTCATTTTTGGCAGGTTGGACATTATTGATGCTTGCGGCTTTTAAAGCGAGATAATTGGAGTACAGGGTATCGCGTTATAAGGAAATAAAAAAGGACAACGGTATTTACATGACAGTAAATATCGTTGTCCTTTTTATATAATTTAAAGTTATGACTTATTCATGACTTATTCATGACTTTTGTCATAAAAAATATGACTCTTTAAAAGTATAATTATTTTCATATTCTGGAAAATGCTCCGTAAATTAACATGCACTTTTGAATAGTTGAAATCATATTTTAATAGATTTTAAGGAGGAAATAAAATGATAAGAAACTTGTTCCTCGTTTTGTTTTTATTCATGGTCAACATTACGCTTGTCTCAGCAAGTACATTGCCATTAATTCAAAGTATCGAATTAACGTCAGAAATTGATGACGGTGGAGAACCAACAACACTCACTCTAAATGAAGCTTATTTTGACACAAATCAAAGGGTAGTAGCACAAGCGGGAAAAAAGATGTATATTTCCGTGTCAGCTCCTAGAGCTATTGAGGTAAAGGCAACAGTAAAATTACCAGATGGTATTGAACAATTGCATGATTTTACAAAAGCATTTAATAATGAATGGACGTTGGAATTAATACCGCTCGATTCACAGACGGGTGTATGGAGTATTGTGAAAATATCGGCGATGGACAGTACAAATCAAGTGGAGGAAATTACACCTGACTCATTGCAATTCTATGTACTTCCTTCACAATATCAGCAATTTGCTACGAAATATCTTTCACCTGAAAATCAAATTATAAAGACAACATTTACAAAAGAAATGGATCCATCTACTATCAATAAACAGTCTGTTTCGTTAATTGAAAGTACAATGGGAGCTGTTCCAAAGTTTCATATGCTATCTGACTTTACGATTCAAATGTCGGCTGACCATAGGAAGGCTTATATCGTCAAGGAAAATCCTTATGAAGACAATAAAAATTATGTAGCCGTCTTTCATGATAGCGTTGCTGATACCGAAGGAAATAAATTAGGTAATCCACTTTACGTCTTTATAACCGGAATTGCTCAAATACAGAGTATTGACGATGTTACGGTGACGGTGAAGCAAAACACTCCGTATATAATGCCGAAAACAGTTATGGGAAAAGCCGCAAATGGAGTACTTTGGCCAGTTAATGTAACGTGGGAGCCAACTACAGTTGATACATCAACACTAGGAGAGAAGATAGCTACAGGAACTGTACAGGGATATAACGGAACGGTTCAATTAAAGGTAAAAGTGGTAGCAGATTGGTTGCCACCAGTACATGACGGCTCGCTCAAAAATACATTAAATGATCCGAATTTGGCTCAGGCAGTTGCTAGTTGGTTAGGGAAAACGGTAGATGATAAGGTTACGGTTGATGATATTAATGCACAGCTTGCTAAAACCTATAATTCTATTGATTTTTCCCAGCGAGGGATTTCAGATTTGGGCGGTTTTAGCAATGTATTTGCGAATACAAATATTGCATCCATAGATTTATCTGGAAATTCGATTACTACTTTTGCTGATTATAGTTATTACGAACATTTGAGATCAATAAATTTAAAGAATAACAAACTACAAGTGTTTGATATAATGTCTAAACCAGCACTAACTCATTTAGATGTATCTGACAATGATTTAACTAATTTTAGAGTTGATACTGGTTCACTTAATTGGTTAGATCTTTCGAAAAATAAGTTGACATCATTCGATGCAACAAATATGAAGGATTTAACACATTTAAATTTATCAAAAAATAATATACGTACATTTACTTGGGGGCAGTTAGATCAGCTTCAGCAATTGGATGTAAGCTTTAATCAATTGACATCACTTGAAGCAAATGAAATGACAAATTTAAGAGCACTTTTTGTTCAGGATAATCAGCTTACTAGTCTGTCCCTTCCAGTGACTCATATTGGATTAATTAGTGCATTAAATGTTCAAAATAACCAATTAACAGCATTCCCAACAAATATTGAGAAGCAAAGCTACCTTCGAATCTTCTCAATATTTAATAACAAGATTGATTTCGGGCAATATCAAAGTATAGACGACTATTTGAAAAATCAGCTTGGGTCGAATTATTACACTACAATGCCATTAAGTAATTAATAGAAAAGTATAACAAAAAGTAATAAATACAAGGGACAGCCTGTGTGGCTGTCCCTTATTAAAAATGGATGTGTAAAAAACATGAATAAAATCATCCCAATCACTGTCCTACTTTTTTTCTTATTGCAGACTATTACGTATGCACGAACATCTCTACCAGAAATTACCTCAATTGAATTGATTAATATAGTCAATGATTCGACTCCCAAAAAAGAGCATAATAACGGTGGAGGCTCGCTTCCTTTTAAAGGCAAACCGCTTTATAAATCCGAACCTGTTGTGGAGGAATCGATTCTTGTATTTGTTTTTAAAGATATAAAAGGACATTGGGCGGAAGAAATGATCAAAGAGGCACTAGCTAGAAAACTAATAAGTGGATATCCAGACAATACGTTTCGTCCGAATCAGCCAATTACCCGAATGGAGTGGATTTCCATTATGGTCCGTGCTCTTTCATTAGAAGGAGAAGGGGAAGAGATTTATTTTTCAGATTATCAAAATGTCCCAGAATGGGGGAGAAATGCTTTAGAACTTGCCATACGAGAAAAGTTGGTTGAAGGGTATCCAGATGGGAGTTTTCGACCAAATGATTTTATTACGAGAGCAGAAATTGCATGTTTAATAGCAAGACAAATGAAAATTGAAACACCTCGAAGGATGGAGACGACATTTGCAGATTATGAAAAGATTCCGTTATGGGCTAGAGGAGAAATTGAAATGTTAGCTAAAGAAGGTATCTTAAAAGGTCGCAGCAACAATTTATTTGAACCAAAAGAACTTACAACGCGAGCGGAGGCAACTGTACTTTTGCTTAGGATGGTTGACAATACACGATGATTAATAGGGGAAGATATATGGAAAAATCCTAGCTTCTTATTAATAAATACGGCAGAAAAGCTGCCGTATTTATTGTTAACTACATTTACTGGGGTTGTGTATACTGTTATTTTTTCCTTTTGAACAAATATTTTGGAGCCGTTTTTTTAATTACCGTGGACTAAAGGAGCTTAGTCCAGCTGCACTGCCGCTAAACGGATATTGATAGTCAATTTCCTCAGCAAATGTCACATAATCTATATAAATCATTGGAATTAAATAACGAGTCCCTGTTTGTGGATCACTGAGAATGAGGTGATCTCTACCAGCAGCCTCAATATTGCCTTTGAAAACTTTTGCATTCCATTGCGTATTATTTTCAAACGTTGCATAGACAGTAACTGTTTTTCCTTTGTTTAATCTTAAAATATTCTCGATGTAGGATTCCTCAATTGGCAGCATCCCTGGAATTTGCGGAGCACTAGGTGTAACTGGTGTTTGAGTTACACCGCTAAATCCTGGGAAGGGGCCACCTGAGACTGTAGGTGGTACCTGTACTTGTTGTGGATAGGTGAACTTCGGGTATTGGCCATAAGCAGGGGTTTGATATGGATAATTTTGTGCCATTTTATATTCCTCCTTTGATGATAGCTTTCTAATGCTTTAAAAAGGCGAATAATCCATAGGGTATAAAGAAAATTTAGTAATAAATTTGTGGGCAATCTGACTGGTCTGGGGCATAGAAGCAGTGCGATTTGTGTCGACCCACATTCCATTGATTAAACCATTGTGCAGGGCAGCTGCCAGACGGCTTAAAAAACCAAAGCGAATAAGAAGCCGGATGGTATTTCCAACCTTTAATAACTTGACGCGCTAACTTAATTTCCGCTTCTCTTGCTCGTTGAAAAAAGTAGGGTTTATCAACGGCTTCATAGCCACCAGGCTTTTGGAAAACCATATCTCTTAGCGATCGAATTTTTTTGAAATCGAGGCAATTACCAACTACACGATTTACACCAACATTACCAACCATTAACATGCCGAGCTTTCCTTCACCCTCCGCTTCGGCTCGCATTAATCTTGCTAAAAGTCTTATATCTTCTGTCGTATGAGAAACAACGGCCATTTTCTCACCTCACAATTACGGTTACTTTAATAACATATTGCAAGAGTGGAAAATCGTGACTTGTTTAAGATAACTTTTTAGTATTATCACTTAGATACTATGCGGGATAGATTGTTTTTATGATAAAAAAGGAAGCAGGAGAATCGTCCCTGCTTCCTCAAATATTTACACATGCAAGAATTGCGCTATAGCTTCCTCTGCCAAAATATTTCCGACAAAGAATGACCCGAATTCGCCATATCTTGCGCTTACTTCATCAAATCTCATTTCATACACTAGCTTTTTAAACTGGAGGACATCATCCGCAAATAAAGTGACGCCCCATTCCCAATCATCAAAGCCAACAGAGCCTGTAATAATTTGTTTTACTTTACCTGCATACTGGCGGCCAATCATACCATGGGAGCGCATCATTCTGCTGCGATCTTCCATCGGCAGCATATACCAGTTATCATTGCCTTGGCGGCGCTTGTCCATTGGGTAGAAGCAGACGTGCTTCGCCTTCGGTAAAATTGGATAGAGCCGTGCTAAGATTTCAGGGCTTTGGTATGGGTCCTCGTCAGAAGGTAAATAGTTACTTAATTCAACAACAGAAACATAAGAATGAGCAGGGATTAAATATTCGGCTAGTTTTGTTTTATTAAAAGCCGTTTCTAACTCATTAAGCTCTTCCATTGTTGGGCGAAGAATCATTAACATGAAGTCCGCTTTTTGACCAACAATAGTGTATAGCGCATGGCTACCTTGTTTAGCATCTTCTGTTTTTTTCAAATTACCGAGAAATTCTTGGAATTCACGGATGGCTTCATTGCGCACATCAATTGGGGCTATTTTCCAACTTGTCCAATCAACAGTGCGGAAATCATGTAAACTATACCATCCATCTAATGTTTTTGCTGGTTCACTCATTACAATTACACTCCTTACTATATTATTTTATTTCTTGCCTCTTTCCAGATTGTGCATATCAATAACTACTATAGCAATAGTTTTATTTAGAAGAAAGGTTTTAGCTTATTCTTTTAATAAAAGGAGAAAAAGAACAGTGTTTTCAATATTACGATATTTCTGAAAATATAAACTTTTCAATGAAAACGCTTACAATCGATAAATTCTATTTTCAAGAATATTGAAAAAGTATATCTTAATAATAAGCGGAAAAAAATATAGAAAGTTTCCATTATTGTGTGGAACAAAATGAAAGAGCTTACATTAAATTTTGGAGGTAGTAGATTTGAGCGATTTATTTTCAATTGTTAAAGAAAAGATTAAAGGCAAAAATAAAACAATTGTATTTCCTGAAGGCTTAGATGAGCGGATTTTAACAGCGGTAGGAAAGTTGGCTTCTGAGGAAATTGTTAAGCCAATTGTTATTGGCAAAAAGGCCGAGGTTGAAGAAAAAGCTGCATCTCTAAATATTTCGTTAGGAAATGCTGAAATTATTGATCCAAATACATATGCTGAGTTTGATGCGCTTGTAAGTGCATTTGTAGAACGACGCAATGGCAGAGAAACTGAGGAACAAGCTAGAGAAATTTTAAAAGATGAAAATTACTTCGGTACGATGCTCGTTTATTTAAACAAAGCAGATGGCTTAGTAAGTGGTGCTGCACATTCAACAGCGGATACTGTTCGTCCTGCATTACAAATCATAAAAACAAAGCCAGGCATTAAAAAAACTTCTGGTATGTTTGTTATGGTTCGTGGCGAAGAAAAATACATCTTTGCAGACTGTGCAATTAATCCTATGCCAGACAGTCAAGACTTAGCGGAAATCGCAATTTTAGGTGCTGAATCAGCTGAATTATTTGATGTGGAGCCACGCGTAGCAATGCTAAGTTTCTCAACGAAGGGCTCAGCTGTAACGCCAGAAACAGAAAAAGTAGTTGAAGCAGTCAAAATTGCGAAAGAAATGCAGCCAGATTTAATTATCGATGGTGAGTTCCAATTTGACGCGGCATTTGTACCAGCGGTTGGCAAAAAGAAAGCGCCGGGTTCTGTGATTCAAGGCGATGCAAAAGTATTTGTATTCCCTACATTGGATGCTGGAAATATCGGCTATAAAATGGTAGAACGCCTTGGCGGCTTCGAAGCAATCGGGCCAGTTCTTCAAGGTTTAAATCAACCAGTAAATGACCTATCACGCGGCTGTAATGCTGAAGATGTGTACAAGCTTGCATTAATCACTGCTGTTCAATCACTTTAAGAGGGCATATCCACAAAAATAAAGCATGATGATTTGCTTGGTAAAAGACTAGGCAGCCATCATGCTTTTTTATATTTATTCCGTTTTAAAATACGCTCATAATTGTATTGCAACAATTCCTGTTCAAGCTCACTTAAGGGAAGCGTTGAAATTACTGAGTCGGCTAAATTTTTCACCGTTTTAAATAACAGTGTAATCATTTGTTCAGTTGTAATATTTTCATTTAATAGCTCTCTTAATGAGGCCATCGTAGCTGGAATAATGTTCGGATATATGAATTTTGTCTTTTCTCCTTGCAAAGAATGGTCATAAAAATCTTGAATGATTTCTGCTCGCCCACTACCGCTTCCAGTCACACAAAGATACATTTGTACGGCAACACCAGAGCGCAGTCTCCGTTGTGAAATCCCAGCAAATTTCTTATTGTTAATACTTAAATCAAAGCTGCCAGGGCAATAACTGCCGATGATTTCCTTTGCTTTAATTTGCACTTTAAAATCTGCTAACATGAATTGGATAAGCTGCCACATTGCTTCATAGCCGCGATTAATATCAATTCCTTTACCTTCAGGCAAAATAAGCGAGAGGTTTACTATGCCTTCATCTAATATAACGGCCAAGCCGCCAGAGTTGCGGACAATAGTTTGGTAACCCTTTTGCCTAAGAAATTCAATCCCTTGTTCTAAAAAAGGCAGCTTCGCATCCTGAATACCTAAAACAACAGTTGGTCGATGAATCCAAGCCCTAATGATTGGGGGCGAATCACCCGTTCCCACAGACGTACAAAATGTATCATCATAGGCAAATGATTTCAGTGCACTGAAATGGAGCCCAAGCTTGGAATGGTCGATAAAGCGCCATTCCTTTTGCAACAAAAGCGGATTGTTCACTGGCATAGCTTTTCCCTCCTTTTTTAAAAGGAATTATATCATGTTTCAATTCGAAAAAATAATAAGCGAAGCCACTTAATTAGTAGCCTCGCCTAGTGTTAGTTTCACCCATTCAAATAAATGTTATTTTGCAATCCGCTCTAAGTTGCCGTTCTTATCCATTTTAAATGTATTTGCCGGTTTCTCCTCATCCTCAAACAAAACCATTTTACGAGCGCGATCCATTATTTTAACAAGTGCTTGATAATCCTCTTGGATCGTTTGGAATTCACGTTCTGTACGTTCAAGCTTTTGTTTTAATGATGCAATTTCGTCGGCCAGCTCTTTATTTTCCATTTTTAATCTATCATTCTTTTGCTGTAGGCTCATAGATTGGTGGTCATTATTTTCTACAGTGCTTAAAAATAAAATGACATCATCCAATGAAATTGCCCTAGATTTTAACATGGTATTCATTTCCGACATTTCCCCTTCTGTTTTACCATCTTTTTCAACCATTATTTCCTCGGCAGTTTCAAACGAAAATGTTGGTGGTGGCGGTGTATAAAGCGGTTTTGTTTTTTCGCCTAGCGCTCGTTGCCTTTGTTTTCGTTGTTTTTTCGCTAAATCAATGGCTTTTATATAATCTTGCCTAACGACGGCATTCCAGCGGAATCCGCAAGCTGCTGACGTCCGATTTAGGCGATCCCCTACCTCCTCAAATGCGTTTAATTGTGTACTACCCTCCCGGATGTGACGCAATACGGTCTCTGCTAATAGCAGGTCATCTTCTTCAGACCATGCATCCTGTCTTTGAATCATCATGTAACACTCCTCGTTTATTTTTCTAGCAAAAAGTAAAATAATTAAAATAGCTGTTAGCTAAAGGATGGACAATTTCGAAAAAGTTTATACATATTTTAGAAGGATACTAGGGGATTTGTTTTTGAATAAGTCTTATGTCATTGCTACAAATGGCTTGAAGTGGTAAAATGTCATTTGTTTAAAGTTAGATAAAAATGTAAATTAGTAATAGAGACTGTTGAATATTCGTGAACGGAATATTGAAAGGCAGGTGTGACCCCTTATGTCAAAAAATGAATTTCGAGTTTGTGATGATTGCCAAGCCACTAATTTAAAAACTTTATTGCCAAAGTTAAAACAATTAGATCCGGATGCCGAGATTGTCATTGGCTGTCAATCTTATTGCGGACCAGGTCGAAAGAAATCCTTTGCCTTTCTAAATAATCGTCCGATTTCTGCACCAACAGAGGATGAACTAATTGTGAAGCTTGAAAAAAAATTGAAATAAAAGATAATCGAACAATAAAAAACCTCTTTTTGTTGAAAAAAGAGGTTTTTTGGTGAGAAAATAGAATGTATAATGGAAAAAGTATGATGAAAGGAGCTCCTTTCATGGCCTACGAAAACGAACAACTACATGAGGAAAAGGTGTTTAAAGATCCAGTCCATCGCTATGTGCATGTTCGCGATAAGCTAATATGGGATTTAATTGGTACCGCCGAATTCCAAAGGCTGCGAAGGATTCGCCAGCTTGGTACGACATTTTTCACGTTTCATGGAGCAGAGCATAGTCGTTTTAATCATTCTCTTGGCGTCTATGAAATTGTCAGAAGAATCATTGGCATTTTCCAAGGCCGCGAGCATTGGGATAATTCAGAGCGGTTATTATGCCTCTCGGCAGCCCTTTTGCACGATGTTGGCCACGGTCCGTTTTCCCATTCGTTCGAAAAGGTTTTTAACCTTGACCATGAGAAATGGACAAGAGCCATCATTACTGGAGCCACAGAGATAAATAAAGTATTAAAAAAAGTGAGCGACGATTTTCCGCAAAAAGTTGCCGAGGTCATCGCGAAAACTTACGAAAATAAACTAGTTGTCAGCATGATTTCAAGTCAAATCGATGCCGACCGCATGGATTATTTGCAACGCGATGCTTTTTATACAGGGGTTAGTTACGGCCATTTCGATATGGAGCGTATCCTACGGGTTATGCGTCCGACTGAAGATCAAATCGTCATTAAAAAGAGCGGCATGCATGCGGTTGAAGATTATATTATGAGCCGCTATCAAATGTATTGGCAAGTTTATTTCCACCCTGTCACAAGAAGTGCAGAAGTAATTCTTACAAAAATTCTTCACCGCGCGAAAAAGTTATACGAGGAAGGCTATCAATTTTCAATTGCCCCTACCCATTTTTATTCGCTATTTAATGGGAATGTAAGTCTTAAAGATTACTTGGCACTTGACGAATCGGTCATGCTATTCTTTTTCCAAAATTGGATGGGTGAAGATGATGCCATTTTAAAAGACCTATGTACTCGCTTTATGAACCGCAACCTTTTTAAGTACATAGAATTCAATCCTAATTCTGGATACTTACAATTAATGGAATTGATGAAGCTTTTTAATGAAGCGGGTATTGATACGAATTACTACTTAGAGGTTGATTCTTCTTCTGATTTGCCTTACGATTTTTATCGTCCTGGTGAAGAAGGGGAGCGAATCCCGATTTATTTAGTAATGCCAAACGGTGATCTGCGAGAACTTTCTAGGGAATCAGAGATTGTTGAATCGATTTCTGGCAAAAAAAGAACAGACCATAAACTTTACTACCCGGAGGATTTTGTCGACAATCTTCCTGAAGGGGATGTTAAGAGACGGATAAAAGTAATATTGCAAGGATAGGAGATGACACTTCGTGTTACAGGATCATGCCAAATTGATGCAAGTATTTTCATATGCGGGTGAAATCGTCGGTAGAAAAAAACTGCAAAAGATGATTTATATTGTCAAAAAACTACAGTTCCCTTTTAACGAAAAATATAATTTTCACTTTTTCGGCCCATATTCTGAAGAGCTAACATTACGAGTAGAAGAGCTTGAAAACAACGGCTTTTTAAATGAGCAAATGGAGAAAAAAGGTGGATATGTACAATACCGCTATACATTGTTGGAAGAAGGCAGAGAGTTTCTAAAACATTTTCAAGTGGACATGCCCCATTTGGAAACATGTGTGAAAAATATGAATGAGCAAAGCTCTCGTTTTTTAGAACTTGTATCAACAGTCCTTTACTTTGAGGACCTTTCAAAAGAGCAAGTAAAGGAAAAAGTGTTTACATTAAAATTTAAACAGCGCTATACAGATGAAGAAGTTGAACAGGCATATCAATACATCGAAACGCTCCGCGGACAAACAATAGTAATGGCTAGGTCAGTATAGACCTAGCCATGATCATTTTTCACTAGCCATTTTTCCGCCTACACAAAGATTTGTTTTTGGCATCTCTTCAATCATGACATGAACTCTATCAGCAGGTGCACCTGTAGTTTCAGCGACAGCTACCGTGACCTTTTCCGCTAAAGCCTTCTTTTGTTCATCAGTACGACCTTCTAACATTTTAATCGTGACATATGGCATAATCCCATCTCTCCTTTTTTGGTTCATATGTATTTTTAAAAGCTTAAAACTACATGAAATTATATCATAACGGATTTAGGGTGGGGAAATACGATAAGTCGAGAAAGATGAAGTTTTTGTGTTACGGTGCTAAAATAAGGATATCATGTTAATAATAGTATTTTAACTAAAATGTTTATTATTTTAAAAGAAAAGAGGTGTCTATCTTTATGAAAAAAAATCAATTTAATATTATAAAAAATGATTCAACTGATGGGCATGGCGGCTATGGCGTCGGGTCGGTTAGTTTAAATAATGTCTCGCCTGTCATTATTGATACGGAAAAACAAGAAGCCTTTATTGATATGGGAGCGCTTCATGCAAGAAGTGCGATTGAAAAGGGCATTAAGGTGACGGCTAACCGTGATGATGTGCCGAATGGTAAAACATATTGGGTCGTTTGGGTAACTGTTAACCGCAATGAAAAAGGGCCTTATTATCACGGACTAGGAGCTTGTGAGCTTTTCATTGACAGTGATGCACGGCGCGGCTATAAATCAATGCCAGAGCATGTGAATAATATGGACCGATCGCTAAAGGGCAGGGTCATCGTTGATAATATGGATGAACAATCAAGACACATATTAGGGGAATTTTTAAAAAATTTTAATGAGGAAATGTGGGCGAACACATCGGAGCAATTGAAAAAAGTATTGATTTGAAATATTTGAACTATTTTTGAACTTTCCGTAAATAGCTTGAGCTTTTTTCAAAAAAAAAGTAAACTAGTTTATAGTCTAAACACACACATAGACTAGGACAAAAAAAGAAACGAAGTGTCCCATATTGAGGAACACTTAGTTTCTTTTTTCTTTGCGAAAAAACATTATTTTTACCACCATTTAAACAGTTTATCGAACCAGCCTTTTTTCGGTTGTTCCTCCTTACGATAGTTCCTATCTAGTTCTCCATCGCCATTCGGCAAGTGAACAGAACAATATTCGGTTGGCTCCGTGCCTTCCACATAGTAGGATAAACGGGCGTTTTTGCAATTGCTTGTCGCAAGGTAACCGTTTGCTGGATCGACATAAGCTGGTATAACTCCTTTTGGCGGTTTAAACGTTACAAATGGCTTATCCTTTAAAACATCCTCCATATACTTTGCCCAAATTCGCTTCGCATACGCTCTTTCAGCGACAATGTCTATCGTTTTGTCACGGTCATAGCCAATCCAAACCCCTGTTACAAGCTGTGGTGTAAAGCCAATCATCCAGCTATCAGTTGTTGTTGTCCCAGATTTTCCAGCATAAAGACGTGTCAATTGGTTGGCAATGGATTGGCCGGTCACGGAAGTATAGGCATTTAATTTTTTATCAAACATTCCCGTCATTAAATGAGCGGTAACGAAGGCAAGCGCTGGGTCCAAAATTTGTTCTTTTGTTTGCTCGTATTCATAAATCACTTCGCCATTATAATTGGCAACTTTTTCAATAAAAATAGGTGCTACATTAGCGCCGCCGTTGGCAATCGTACCATAGGCTTTGACCATATCAATCATTTTCACTGTCGATGTGCCGAGCGCAAGTGATGGAACGGCATCAAGCTTGCTCGTTATGCCAAGTGTTTTTGCTGTTTCGACAAGTTTGTCAACACCTAAAAACATATGTGTTTTTACCGCATAAATATTATCAGATAAGGCAATCGCTTGTGCCATTGTAATGAAGTCGTTCGCATAATAATTATTATAATTGTCAGGACGATAAACCGACCGGCCTTCATCATATGGGAAACTCATTGGCTCGCTGCGCATGGTCGTTGAAGGTGTATATCCATGTGCAAGTGCCGCGTAATAGAGAAATGGCTTAAACGTGGAGCCTGGCATCCTCTCTGCCTGGGTGACCCGATTAAAAGGGCTTTTTGAATAATCACGACCACCAACTAACGCGCGCACCTTTCCCGTTTGTGGCTCCATTGATAGTAAGGCAACTTGGATTTCCGACTCTGGGTTTATAATTGTGTTAATATGCGTTTCCGCTTTTTCCTGAGCATCTGGATCTAATGTTGTGTAAACACGAAGGCCGCCTAATTCGATTGTCCGTTCATCAAGTTGGACAACATTTTTTAAAGCAAGTTTAACAGCATCTTGAAAATAAGGTGCAAGTTCTTTATGGGTAAGTTCATGATCATTTTTAAATTGCAATGGTGCTTCAAAAGCGTTTATTAACTGGGCTTCCGTTATGGTGTCGTTATTCACCATCGACTGAAGTACGATTTTTTGTCTAGTCTTGGCCCTTTTTTCATCAACAAAAGGGGAGTAATAGCTCGGTCCTTTAGGAATACCGGCAAGCATAGTAGCTTCGCTTAATGAAAGCTCATTTGCATGTTTATTAAAAAAATAGTTGGCAGCCGCTTCAATTCCATAGGCACCATGACCATAATAAATCGTGTTTAAATAGCCCTCGAGAATTTCATCTTTACTATAGTTTGTTTCAAGCCTAATTGTATATAGAACTTCCTCAAATTTCCGCTTCCACGTTTTTTCATGCTCTAAAAATAAATTTTTTGCATATTGCTGGGTGATTGTGCTTGCACCTTGTACTTTAGCCATCGCCTTAAGATCAGCAAAGATGGCACCGAAAATTCTGTGAATATCAAAGCCATAGTGATTATAAAATTTTCGGTCTTCAATTGATATCGTGGCATCAATAACCTCTTGCGAAACTTCATTTAATGGAATCCAATAACGATTTTCCCCATTATGAACGCCTTCACCGATTATTGTTTTTCCGTCACTAGCATAGTAGATTGTCGTTTGCGGCACCGAAAGTGGCGGCGGCCCTTTCATATAGCCATATGAGACTAAGCTAATAATTAAAATAAGAAGTAAGATTAATAGGATGATTCCAATAACAAAAATAGCCCGTAGCCATTTTCGCGTTTTTTCAAGGTTTTCCTCGGTAATAAGCTCCAATTCAATTTCCCCCCTTTTCCGTGAGATGAGCATAGTAGTAGTATTGGAACTTTTTATTAAAAATAAACATATACGGCTCCCTAGTTAGAAAAAATCCCTTGAAATTTCACTAGATTTCACTATAATCTGTATTTGTACTTTCTGTTTTTTCAGGAATTCCATCATTTTTATAGTTACATCGGGAATAGTAATAAAGCAGTGAAAATTGTGGCATAAGGTTTTTTTACTTTATGGAAAGGAATGGAGAAAAGATGGAATTATGGTTTACTGAGAAACAGACGGAAAGCTTTGGCATTACAGCGAAGATTAAACAGACTTTACATACAGAACAAACTGAATTTCAAAGGTTAGATGTAGTTGAGACAGTACAATTTGGCAATATGCTAATTCTAGATGGAATGGTTATGACTACAAAAAAGGATGAGTTTGTATACCATGAAATGGTTGCCCATGTTCCGTTGTTTTCGCATCCGAACCCTGAGGATGTTCTTGTTGTAGGCGGAGGGGACGGCGGTGTCATTCGTGAGGTTTTAAAGCATCCAAGCGTGAAAAAAGCGACTTTAGTTGAAATTGATGGTAAAGTAATTGAGTATTCTAAGAAATTTTTGCCGGAAATTGCTGGGGATCTTGAAAATTCACGTGTTGAGGTAATCGTTGGCGATGGCTTTATGCATATTGCTGAGGCGGAAAACAAGTATGATGTGATTATGGTAGATTCAACAGAGCCAGTTGGGCCAGCTGTCAATCTATTTACGAAAGGATTTTATTCAGGTATTGCGAAAGCGTTGCGAGAAGATGGCCTTTTTGTAGCACAGACGGACAATCCCTGGTTTAAAGCGGATTTAATTCGTGATGTCCAGCGCGATGTGAAAGAGATTTTTCCAATCGTAAGGTTATATACGGCTAATGTTCCTACATATCCAAGCGGACTGTGGACTTTTACAATCGGTTCAAAAAAGCATGACCCATTAGCAGTGGAGGAAAGCCGTTTCCATGACATCGAAACAAAGTACTATACAAAAGAACTACATAAAGCTGCGTTTGTTTTGCCGCGCTTTGTGGCAGATTTAACGAAATAAGCTAGCGTAGAGTATGAGTACTGCTGTCTATTGTCCTAATTTAGACGTTTATTGTCCGAGTTGCTCCCTTTATTGTCCAGTGGAAGATTATATTGTCTATCAACGGCAGTTTATTGTCCGAAAAAGCACTTTTATTGTCCGATTGCTAGTTATTGTAAATATGGAGGTTTAAAAAATATGAGATTTGATGAAACATATTCAGGAAATGTTTTTATAAAAAGTCATCCGCATTTTGAAGAAAGCGAAGCCGTTTTATATGGAATGCCAATGGATTGGACCGTAAGCTTTCGTCCGGGCTCACGATTTGGTCCAGCACGAATTCGTGAAGTATCGGTTGGGTTGGAAGAATATAGTGCTTATTTAGACCGAGAGTTGGAAGAGGTTAAATATTATGATGCCGGTGATATTCCGCTTCCGTTTGGCAATGCCCAAAGAAGCCTTGATATGATTGAGGAGTTTGTCGATGGAATTTTAGCGGCAGATAAGTTTCCACTTGGAATGGGTGGCGAGCACTTAGTTACATGGCCAGTTATTCGAGCGATGTACAAAAAATATCCGGATTTAGCAATTATACATATGGATGCACATACTGATCTTCGCGAGGACTACGAAGGGGAACCATTATCACACTCAACACCCATTCGCAAAGCAGCAGAATTGATAGGGCCAACGAATGTATTTTCTTTCGGTATTCGCTCTGGGATGAAAGAAGAATTCGAGTGGGCTAAAGAAGTAGGCATGTATATTGCGAAGTTTGAAGTACTAGAGCCATTGAAGGAAATTTTACCGAAGCTTGCTGGCCGTCCAGTTTATGTTACGATTGATATTGATGTATTGGACCCAGCATTTGCACCTGGGACAGGAACAGTTGACGCAGGTGGCATTACTTCCCGTGAACTACTTGCCTCCATCCATGAAATTGCCAAATCTGATATAAAAGTAGTCGGAGCAGACTTAGTTGAGGTTGCCCCAATCTACGACCCATCTGAACAAACAGCCAATACAGCAAGCAAATTGCTGCGTGAAATGATTTTAGGCTGGGTACAGAAAAGAAAATAGCCATTAAAAAAACACTTGTGGACTTATGGACAAGTGTTTTTTTATTGTCGGAAAACGGGAATTTATTGTCCGTTATTACATTTTATTGTCCAGAAATCCCCTTATATTGTCCGGGAATCGTAACTTATTGTCCAATTACCATAAAAAGGAGAATAAGTCTGCCGCCCAATTTGCCACAAATCTTATTATTGACAATACTGTATTATTCACTATAATACAGTTATAACACATAATACAACTAACACAGCAAGATGAGAGGAGGCTAACCAAAAACATGTTCCAATTAGATATCCGCAGCCGGGTGCCCATCTATGAACAGCTCGTCGAAAAGTTGAAAGACTTAATTATTAATGAAGTGTTAAAAGCAGACGAACAATTGCCGTCCGTTCGCCAGATGGCAAAGGATTTAACAATCAATCCGAATACGATTCAAAAGGCATACCGTGAATTAGAACATCAAGGCTATATTTACTCAGTGCCAGGGAAGGGCAGTTTTGTCACACCGCCGTCAGAGATCAACAAGGGGGAAAAGGTGAAGAAGATGAAACAAGAATTAATGAAATTAATTTCCGAAGCCATTTTTCTAGGAGTGGAAAAAGAGGAGATTGTTTCACTCATTGAAGAGGCGGAAAAGTCAATCAAAGGAGGGGAGAAGCATGATTGAAATAAAAAATGTCCGTAAAGCCTTTGAAGACTCGGAAGCTGTAAAAAATGTCAGCTTACATATTGAAAAAGGCTCCATCTATGGGCTACTCGGCTCAAATGGTGCGGGAAAAACAACACTTCTTAAAATTTTAGCTGGCATTTACAAACAAGATAGTGGAGAAATTCAAATTAACAACCAATTAGTCTTTGAAAATATTAATCTTAAGCAAAAGCTTATTTTCCTGCCTGATGCCCTATACTTTTTTTCACAATATACAATTAAGCAAATGGCTGATTACTATCGGAGTCTTTACCCATCATGGAATGAGGAACGCTATAAAAAATTAGGTAAAGTTTTTCCGATTGACGAAAATAAAAAGGTCCACCGCCTTTCAAAAGGGATGCAACGCCAGGTTGCTTTTTGGTTATCGCTTGCCACAATGCCTGATGTATTAATTCTTGATGAGCCGCTTGATGGCTTGGATGCGGTGATGCGACAAAAAGTAAAAAATTTACTCGTACAGGATGTTGCAGACAGAGAAATGACGGTCCTCATTTCCTCACATAACTTGCGGGAAGTGGAGGATATTTGCGACCATGTCGGGATTTTACATCACGGAGAAATCATTATTGAAAAAGATTTAGATGATTTAAAAGCAGATGTTCATAAAATTCAAGTGGCATTTAAAGCGGGGGAAACACCAGTACAATTTTTACAAAGTCTAGACGTTCTTTATCAGGAAACACGCGGAAGTGTGCTTCTATGTATTGTCAGAGGGAAAGAGGAGGATGTCACTGCAAAAGTACAATCGTTCCATCCTGTACTGTTTGACCTATTGCCGTTAACGCTGGAGGAAATTTTTATTTACGAAATGGGGGATGTCGGTTATGCAATCGAAAGTATCATCGTTTAAACGCGGCATTGTTTTGCAAGATTTACGCAGTGTTGGCTGGATCGGCATCATTTATCTAATCGCACTTTTGTTTGCAGTACCTTTGCAGTTAGTCATGCTGGCTGAAAATGATCAACTTTTATATCAACTAATAGAAACCCGTGGTCTTTTTACAGTTTTAGCTGGTGCTCAAGGTTTTTTAATATTTACGATACCGATTATACTAGCTGTTATTCTTTCACGGTATTTGCATGTAAAAATAGCAGCCGATTTCATTCATAGTTTACCAATTAAAAGAACAGCCCTATTGAACCATCATTTTCTCATAGGAGCATTTTTGCTAGTTGTACCGGTTATAATTACAGCTGTTTTTATTGCGATAGTACATGGGATATTAGGATTCGATGATTATTTTACAATGGTAGAAATTGCGAAATGGGCTGGAATCACTATTTTATTTAATCTATTTGTGTTTGTCATGACGATGCTAATTGGAATGGTTACAGGCATTTCGGCCGTACAGGTTGTCTTAACTTATATTTTTCTAATCTTTCCTGCTGGCGTTATGGTGTTATTTAATTTTAATCTAAAGTACTTTCTATACGGATTTGCTTATGATTATTACTTTAATCGAGATATTGCAAGTTTATCACCAGTGCTCCGGTTCGCAGAGATTTGGACTTGGAAGTTCACGATAACGGAAATATTGGTCTATATCGTAGTAACTGTCGTTTTCTACTTATTGACAATGTTTGCTTATAAAAAAAGATCTATTGAAGCTGCAACACAAGCGATTGCCTTCCGTTCTTTAAGGCCGATTTTCAAGTACGGTGTGACATTCTGTACAATGCTAGTAGGCGGGATGTATTTTGGCGAAACACAGCAGCAATCCATCGGCTGGATTTTATTCGGCTATATTTTCGGCTCCATCTTTGGCTATGTGATTGCTGAAATGGTGCTCGAAAAGACGTGGCGAATTTTTAGAAGGATGAAGGGGTATGTTGTCTTTGCCGTGGCTGTCGTTGCAATTGGTTTTCTGTTAATTTTAGATAGTACTGGTTATGAGAAAAAAATGCCGGCAGCAGCCGAAATTGAACGTGCTTATTTTGCTGAAGGTATTCACTGGTTAAAGGTGGGAGATGACGAAGCCGCTTATGGCGAAGTGATGGCTAAAGATGGGACTTTCATTGAAAGCGCCATAAATAATGAAAATCTCTTTTATTTTAACAATCCTGATAATATCAATTCCATATTGAAACTGCATCAGCAGTTAGTGATGAATAAAAGTAATAAAAAGAGTGACAATCCAAGGTACAATAAACACCTTGCAATTGCTTATGAGCTAAAAAACGGCTCGAAGGTCGTCCGCCAATACCAAATTCCTGAAAAAGCCTATCACGAATTCTTAAAGCCGATTTATGAATCAGAGGAATTTAAATACTCAAATTACGAGTTATTAAGATTAAAAGAAGGAACGACCATTGATAAGATATCAACTTCCTCAAGAATAAAAAGCTCTGTATTTGTTGATGCAAAACAAATTGAGGAAATAATCGATGCACTAAAATTGGATATGCTCGAAGAGCCGTATGAAGAAATGGTCAATAAGCGCGAAACATGGGGGCATATGGAGATATTATTAAGAAATAATGAACGCTTATACATTCCATGGAAAAAATCTTATACTCATTTCGAAGCTTGGTTAAAGAAAAATAATAAGCTAGAATTGGTTAAATTAATGCCAGAGGATCTCTCGTATGCAACGGTTATTCAAGTTGATGATAATTTTAGTGAAAAAGCATTCAACGGAATGTCCGGAGAGTTTATAGAGAATTTGTTTGCAAACAATGAGAACTCTTTCAAGATTGAAGACCCGAACCAGCTTGAAGAATGCTTATACGAAGCATCTTGGCGATTGGAAGGAGAATATTTACTTGCCATTCATTATAAAACAAATGGAAATCCCGATTTCTATGGCTTTGTTGATGTTCCACCATTCATCGTCGAACATTTTAAAAAATAAAAAATAGACCAGCTTAGTATGTTGCTAAGCTGGTTTTTCCTGTTCAAATAATAAGTTTTGACAGGAAAAATCACACGTTTTGTCGAATAATATAATAGAACGTCGATTTATAATTGGAGGTGCACGATGGAAAATACAATACTAGTCCCTGTTGATGGTTCAGACCATTCAAGAAGAGCGTTGAAATTTGCTGTTCATATTGCGAAAGGACTTCAAGCAAAAATAATTGTTCTAAATGTTCAGATAAGCCTTAATACACGTAATGTCAAAAGATTTATAAGCCAAGAACAAATCCGTGAATATCAAGAAGAGGAAGCACAAGAAGCTATCAATAAAGTATTAGATATAGTAGAAGGACAAGATATAGAGGTAGTGACAAAATTTAGAGTAGGGTCACCAGACATGGAAATTTGTAAAGAAGCAGGGGAAGAACAAGTAACCTCTATCGTAATGGGAACGAGAGGTTTAGGTGCTTTTAAAAGAAATATACTAGGCAGCGTCAGCTATAGTGTTCTACAACAAGCACCATGTCCTGTAACGGTTGTACCATAATAAAAAATATTTAAAAACCACTTCATATACGAACGCTTGGATGATCTTAAATGAAATCCAGGCGTTTTTCTAAAGTGACATATTCCCCACGTCTTCCTATTGCGAACATTGGATACAATTAATATAATAGATTAGTTAAAGAGACTATGAGGACGTGTCTAAATGGTGGAAAAAGATTCAGCAAAAATTCCAATCCGACTAAAGCTTGTAACTGAAATTCGCGATGGTGCAGGCCGAAAAGAATTGCTAACAACTAAGGTAGAAGGTACTTTATATTCGAAAGAAGATGCAACATTTCTTGCTTATAAGGAAATGATGGAGAACGTAGGCGAGATATCGAATATAATAAAAATCAAAACCGATGAGGTGACGATTATCCGTTCCGGTGGAGTATCGATGCGCCATACATACAAAAAAGGTGCAACAACCTCAGGCCACTACCAAAGTCCGTATGGAATGATGGAAATGGTCACAAAAACAGAAAACGTCGATTATACATACAGTACAAAATCACAAAAGGCGAAATTAGTCTTGTCATATCAATTGCAAATGCAAGGAGAATGGGTAGGCCGTCATCGGCTAACTTTTTTAATAGAAAGGCTCTATACATAAAAATTTTAGGAGGTAGTCCACGATGAATATCGTTGAACAAGTGAAGGATCGTTTAAAAGAGGAAATCAAAGCGGCTGTCATCAAAGCAGAATTGGCTAGTGAAGCTGAGATTCCTGAGGTTATTTTAGAAATGCCAAAAGAAAAAGCTCATGGTGATTACGCGACAAATATGGCGATGCAGCTTGCCCGCGTTGCTAAAAAAGCGCCGCGCATGATTGCCGAGCAGCTAGTCACTCATTTTGACAAATCGAAAGCATCGATTGAAAAAATTGAAATTGCTGGGCCTGGTTTTATTAATTTTTACATGAATAATAGTTACTTAACAGATTTGATTCCAACGATTTTAGAAGCGGGATTAGAATACGGAAAAACAAACACAGGTAACGGTCAAAAAGTTCAAGTTGAATTTGTTTCAGCGAACCCAACAGGGGACCTTCATTTAGGACATGCCCGCGGTGCTGCTGTTGGCGATTCCCTCTGCAATATTTTAGCTAAAGCAGGCTACGACGTCGCGCGTGAATACTATATTAATGATGCAGGCAACCAAATACATAACTTAGCGCTTTCTGTCGAAGCCCGCTATCGCCAAGCTCTTGGTCAAGATGCGTCAATGCCAGAGGACGGCTATTATGGTGCTGACATTATTGAAATCGGCAAAAAATTAGTGGAAGAACAAGGCGAAGCGCTTTTACAAAAGGATGAAAAAGAGCGCTACAAATATTTCCGCGAATATGGTTTGAAGCTTGAGCTAGCTAAGCTCCGTGAGGACCTAAAACAATTCCGAGTTGAATTTGACAACTGGTTTTCAGAAACATCTTTATATGAAAATGGTAAAATTGACATTGCGCTTGATGCACTGCGCTCAAAAGGAGAGCTATATGAAGAAGATGGTGCTACGTGGTTCCGTTCGACAACATATGGCGACGACAAAGACCGCGTACTAATCAAAAACGACGGCAGCTATACTTATTTAACGCCAGACATTGCCTACCACCAAGATAAATTAAAGCGCGGCTTTGAAAAGCTCATTAACATTTGGGGTGCAGATCATCACGGTTATATTCCAAGAATGAAAGCGGCCATTCAAGCCTTAGGCTATAATGCTGACACATTGGAAGTAGAAATTATCCAAATGGTAAATCTCTTCCAAAACGGTGAAAAAATGAAAATGAGCAAGCGAACTGGTAAAGCGGTAACGCTGCGTGAGCTTATGGAGGAAGTAGGCATTGACGCGATGCGTTATTTCTTCGCGATGCGCAGTGCGGATAGCCACTTGGATTTTGATATGGATTTAGCGGTATCGAAATCAAATGAAAATCCAGTTTATTATGCGCAATATGCCCATGCCCGTATTTGCAGCATGCTCCGCCAAGGAGAGGAACAAAATCTTTCCTATGAAGCCGAATTAGATCTTTCCTATATTCAAGCGGAAAAGGAAATTGATTTACTGAAAAAACTCGGTGAATTCCCAGAAGCGGTTGCTGAAGCAGCTGAAAAGAGAATGCCGCACCGCATCACAAATTACATCAATGAGCTTGCCTCAGCACTTCACAGCTTTTACAACGCTGAAAAAGTAATTAATCTTGACGAGCTTGAAAAATCGAAGGCACGTTTAGCCTTAGTAAAAGCTGTACAAATTACATTGAAAAATGCCTTAGATTTAGTTGGCGTTTCAGCACCTGAGAAAATGTAAAAATATCATGTCAAAGCCCTCGGCAGTTTCCATTTGGATTCACCTGAGGGCTTTTGCGCTAAGGAGAAATAAGTTATGCATATTATAAAAAATAATCTTCAAATAAAGCGCATATATGAGCCGCCAACTACTAATGATGGCCTGCGCGTCTTAATTGACCGGTTATGGCCGCGGGGCATCGCAAAAGAAAAGGCAAAAGTCGACCTTTGGCTAAAAGAAATCGCCCCAAGTCCAGAGTTGCGAAAGTGGTTTTCCCATAACCCAGAGCGTTTCTCGCAATTCCGCGAACATTACTTAAAAGAATTACAGGAAGATCCAGTCCATAAAGAGCAAGTAGAAATATTACAGCAAAAAATGACTGAACGTCCTGTCACATTGTTATACGCAGCGAAAGATTGCGTACATAATCATGCGGTTATATTGTATGAGTTTTTAATTGATAAAAAGTAAATCTCCTACAACAAATCAGAAATTAACGAGGAAACGAGTTCTTTGCCTCGCTGTAAAATAGGTCGCTTTTCAAAGCGAGCTAACGTAAACTTTTCTGATTGGCGAAAAATATCATTTAAAAATTCATTGCGAATTTTCTCGATAAAAATAGGGTCGCGAATAAAGCAGTTAAGCTCATCATTAATAAAAAAGCTGCGCTTATCAAAATTAGCCGTTCCAAAATCACAAAGTTCATTATCAATCAAAACCAGCTTTCCATGATAGAAGCCATTCGTATAGTGATAAATATGACAGCCAGCCTTTAACATATCTTTAAAGTAAGGAAAGGTAGCCTCTTTTACAAAAGGATGGTCTGCTTTATATGGTACGAGGACAGTTACATTAACGCCACGCCTGTTTGCCTCCAAAATTGCTTGCAAAACTTCCTTCCCAGGAATGAAATAAGGAGTCCCGATTAAAATTTCAGTCTTTGCCTTATTTATTAACTCTATTAATAAATCTTTTATAAATGCACCATCTGTTGGAAGAAACCACAATGGCAAGGAGCCTTGCGGCAATTTCGGAAAGTAAGCGGGATGACCAAGCACGTTTTCCCTCGTTGCTTTTTCCCAATCTAACAAAAACTCCGTTTGTAAATCTTGAACACCATCACCAACAAGCTTTAAATGAAAATCCTGCCAGTAGCCAAGATACGGGTCTTGTCCTAAATACTCTCGGCCAATATTAAAGCCGCCGAAGTAGCCAATCGTTCCATCAATAACCGTGATTTTACGATGATTACGATAATTTAGTGAATAAAAAAAGTAAGGAAATCTAGGTTTATTGCTAAAAGAAAAATGAACGCCACTATTTCGAAGTGAACGAATTTCTTTTCTACTTATTTGACGGGAGCCAATTCGGTCTAAAAGTAAACGAACTTTAACACCTTCTTGCGCCTTTTCTTTTAATAACTTCAAAAATTCTTGGCTCACCACATCGTTTTTAACGATATAAAACAAAATATGAATATGTTTTTTTGCGTTCGAAATATCGGAAAACAAATTTTTATAAAGCTTTTCCCCATCTGTAAAAAGCACCCATTCTCCATGTCTTATCGGATAGTTTCTTTTTGATATGTTTTTCAAATGGTTTTTGCGACCGAAATAAAAATCGATCGTTAGCCAGGCTATAAAAATTAATAAAAAAATTAATATTATAGTCATAAACGTGGACTCCTCAATCATATTAATTGCTATTAGATAGTATGTACAACCTATCTTGTAGTTAAGAATATTTTTTTGAGAAAAATGTCGACTGAACGCTCGCTCAAAATTTTAAGTTTTATGTTATAATGAATTCAGAACATTTTAATATATTTGAAATTGGGCCCAATTTGATACAAGCTTTCATAAAATAAAGAAAAAAGGGGAGACATTTATGCTGTTAGCTAACTGGATTGCGTTCCTAATCATAACCGCTTACGGCATCTATTTATTTTCTTATCTAATTAAAACAAGACATGAGTACATCAAATTAGGTAAAAAAGTAGAATTTGACCGTAAGTATAAGGAACGTTTCAACAAAATTTGGGTTATGGTATTCGGACAAAAGAAGCTTATGAAAGATAAGAAAAGTGGCATTATGCATATTATGATGTTTTACGGCTTCCTGCTTGTCCAATTTGGTGCAATTGATTTCATTTGGAAAGGTTTAGTGCCAGGCTCACACCTGCCGCTAGGGCCATTGTATCCTGGCTTCACATTTTTCCAAGAAATCGTTACATTAATAATTTTGCTTGCGGTGCTGTATGCCTTTTACCGCCGTTATATTGAAAAACTTTCCAGACTAAAACGCGGCTTAAAAGCGGGTATAGTACTTATTTTTATCGGTACATTAATGTTGACTGTTTTACTTGGAAATGGAATGAACCTCATTTTGCAAGGGTATGAAGCATCAATGAGCGAACCTGTTGCATCATTCATTGCAACGATTTTTGCTGGCTTTAGTAAGCCAATTGCAGTTACCGTATTTTATATCGCATGGTGGATTCATTTAGTAGTGTTGCTTACTTTCCTTGTTTACGTGCCACAATCGAAGCATGCTCATTTAATTGCTGGACCGTTAAATGTCTTTTTTAACCGATTAGACAAGCCCGGCAAGCTCAGAACTATTAATTTTGAAGATGAAACACAAGAATCTTTTGGCGTTGGAAAAATAGAAGACTTCACACAGCATCAAATGATTGACTTTTATGCTTGTGTGGAATGTGGGCGTTGTACAAGCATGTGTCCAGCAACAGCTACAGGAAAACTGTTATCACCGATGGATTTAATAATCAAAATGCGCGACCATTTAACTGAAAAAGGGGCGGCGATTACTTCAAGGGCACCATGGGTACCAACGTTTGCCTTTGCCAACACGGTTGGTAATCAGCTAGCAATGCAAAGAGCCGGGGCTGGCAAGGGTGTGGAGGAATCGGCAGCAGCACTGGCGGGTTATGATCGAAATTTAATCGGTGATGTCATTACTGAAGAAGAAATTTGGGCCTGTACAACCTGCCGCAACTGTGAGGACCAATGTCCAGTCATGAATGAACATGTTGAAAAAATTATTGACCTGCGCCGTTATCTTGTTTTAACAGAAGGAAAAGTAGATTCAGATGCCCAGCGTGCAATGCAGAACATTGAACGCCAAGGTAATCCTTGGGGCATTAGCCGCAAGGAGCGCGAAAACTGGCGCGACCTCCGTGATGATGTTGTAGTAAAAACGGTAAAAGAAATGCAAAAAGAGGGCGCTGGGTTTGAATATTTATTCTGGGTAGGTTCGATGGGCTCCTATGATAATCGCAGTCAAAAAATCGCGCTGTCATTTGCAAAATTAATGAATGAAGCAGGCGTATCGTTTGCGATTTTAGGAAATAAAGAAAAGAACTCTGGTGATACGCCGCGCCGCCTTGGAAATGAATTTTTATTCCAAGAGCTAGCAGGCGGTAATATTGCCGAAATTGAAAAAAGCGGTGCAAAGAAAATCGTTACGATTGACCCGCATGCCTATAATACATTGAAAAATGAATATAGTGATTTCGGATTTGAAGCGGAAGTGTATCATCATACAGAAGTTTTAGCGCGGCTAGTGAAGGAAGGCCGCTTGCAGCCAATATATGCGGTCGATGAATCGATAACGTTCCATGATTCATGTTATCTTGGCCGTTATAACGAAATTTACGATGACCCGCGCGAAATTTTAAACGCGATTCCTGGTGTGAAGCTTGTTGAAATGGAGCGCAGCCGTGATTCAGGAATGTGCTGTGGTGCCGGCGGTGGGTTAATGTGGATGGAAGAGCATGTTGGCGACCGCATTAATGTGACGCGGACAGAGCAAGCGCTTCGAACGGGTTCAACGGTTATTTCCAGCGGCTGTCCATATTGCTTAACAATGTTAAGCGATGGCACAAAAGCGAAGGAAGTTGAAGACAAAGTGAAAACGTATGATGTTGCAGAATTGCTTGAAATGTCTATTTATCGTAAGGAGGAGGAAACGAAATGACAAGAACTGTTATTATAAGTGGAGCAAGAACACCCTTTGGAAAAATTGGTGGTGGTCTAAGCTCATTAACAGCGGCACAATTAGGCGGCATCGCCATTAAGGCCGCATTGAAACGAGCTAATATCGACGGCGCCCAAGTTGATGAAGTAATCATGGGGACCGTTTTACAGGGAGGGCAAGGACAAATTCCTTCCCGACAGGCGGCTCGCGAGGCAGGTATTCCTTGGGAAATACAGACAGAAACAATCAACAAAGTGTGTGCTTCTGGAATGCGAAGCGTAACGTTAGCTGATCAAATCATTCGCCTTGGTGATCAAGAAGTGATTGTAGCCGGCGGGATGGAATCGATGAGCAATGCCCCTTACTTCATGCCATCAGCCCGCTTTGGAGCACGGATGGGTGATACAAAAATGATTGATCTTATGGTCCATGATGGTTTGACCTGTTCCTTTAAAAAAGTCCATATGGGTACATATGGAAATAGTACGGCTGAAGAATTTGGTTTAACGAGGCAAGAGCAGGATGAATGGGCATTGCGTAGTCATAAGCGGGCCATTGCGGCGATTGAAGCAGGAAGGTTTAAAGATGAAATAATCCAAGTTGAAGTGCCGCAGCGTAAAGGTGCCCCGGTTGTAATCGACACTGATGAAGGTCCGCGCCAAGATACATCGCTTGAAAAACTAAGCAAATTACCTCCAGCGTTCGGCCCTGAAGGCACGATTACAGCCGGAAATGCGCCAGGTGTTAACGATGGCGCAGCTGCGTTACTATTAATGTCCGAAGAACGAGCCCAAAGAGAAGGAAAAGCAATATTGGCCACAATCGTTGGCCATGCAGCAATTGCCGTTGAGGCCCATCGTTTTCCGGAAACGCCAGGCATCGTCATCAATGAACTATTGAGGAAAACAGGCAAATCATTAAATGACATCGCTTTATTTGAAATCAATGAAGCATTTGCCGCAGTTGCTTTAACGAGCGGAAAAATAGCCGGGCTTGACCCTGAAAAAGTCAATGTTAACGGCGGTGCTGTAGCTTTAGGACATCCAATTGGAGCCAGCGGTACACGGATTATTTTGACATTAATTCATGAATTGAAACGGCGCGGCGGCGGACTTGGCATTGCCGCAATCTGCAGCGGTGGCGGTCAAGGCGACGCCATCATGGTTGAGGTGAACTACCAAAACTAATGCAATTGTGAATTTCGTGGAAAAACAGCGCAATTCCGTGGAAATGGTCATGGATTTTGTGGATAAAAGCCAACTTTCGTGGATAAAGTGATGAATTTCGTGGATATGCAATTCAAAATCAAATTGGGGAGGAATAATTGATGAGCATTCAAAAGGTAATGGTAATTGGAGCAGGACAAATGGGCTCTGGTATTGCCCAAGTTTGTGCAATGGCAGGCTTCGATGTTATTTTACAAGATGTGAAACAAGACTTTTTAGCGCGCGGCATTGGCATCATCAGCAAAAACCTTCAGCGCCAGGTTGATAAAGGGCGCATGACCGCAGCAGAAAAGGAAGCGATTAGCACCCGTATCGAAACATCAATAGATATCAAGTCTGCTAGTAAAGTAGATATCGTCATTGAAGCAGCGACAGAAAACATGGAAATTAAAAGCGGTATATTCAAGCAATTAGCCGAAATTGCACCAGCGCATGCGATTTTAGCAACGAATACATCTTCGCTGCCAATTACGGAAATTGCCGCCGTCACAAACCGTCCGGAAAAAGTCATTGGCATGCATTTTATGAATCCAGTTCCAGTTATGAAGCTCGTTGAGATTATTCGTGGTTTAGCAACTGCTGACGAAGTGTACGCTGCGATTGAAGACATGACAAAAAAGTTAAACAAAGTGCCAGTTGAAGTGAATGATTTCCCTGGCTTCGTTTCCAACCGCGTGTTAATGCCAATGATTAACGAAGCGATTTACACCGTTTATGAGGGAGTGGCAACACCTGAAGCCGTTGATGAGGTTATGAAGCTAGGCATGAACCATCCAATGGGCCCGTTAACTTTAGCTGACTTTATCGGTCTTGATACTTGCCTTTACATTATGGAAGTCCTTCATGAAGGCTTTGGCGATGACAAATATCGACCATGCCCATTACTGCGAAAATATGTAAAAGCAGGCTGGCTAGGCAAAAAATCAGGCCGTGGCTTTTACAAATATGAGTAAATCCTTCTAAAAAGCATCAAGGGGGACTAAGACTATGAAACTAACATTTACAGAAGAACAAGAAATGATGCGAAAAATGGTCCGTGATTTTGCCCAAACAGAAATTGCTCCATTTGTTGAACGAATGGAAGAGCATGACGAGTTTCCGCGCGAAATTCTTAACAAAATGGCAGGGCTGGGCTTAATGGGGATTACGATTCCGGAAAAATACGGCGGCGCTGGCATGGATTATATTTCATATATTATAGCGATTAACGAGATTTCAAAAGTGAGCGCAACAGTGGGGGTCATTTTATCTGTTCACACATCCGTTGGCACAAACCCAATCGTTTATTTTGGAACGGAAGCGCAAAGGGGGAAATATATTCCAAAGCTTGCGACCGGTGAGTACTTAGGGGCATTTGCATTAACAGAGCCAAACGCTGGGTCAGATGCAGCCGCTTTAAAAACACGTGCAAAAAGAAATGGCGATTTTTATGTTTTAAATGGATCGAAAATTTTCATTACAAACGGCGGGGAAGCCGATACGTATATCGTTTTTGCGATTACTAACCATGAAAAAGGAACAAAAGGGATTTCGGCGTTCATTGTCGAAAAAGATACACCAGGTTTAATTATCGGAAAAAATGAACGTAAAATGGGCCTCCACGGTTCTAAAACTGTGCAGTTAACATTTGAGGACTGCCAGGTTCCTGCTGAAAATTTACTAGGTGTGGAAGGCGAAGGTCTTAAAGTAGCGATGAGTAATCTCGAATATGGACGCATCGGCATTGCCGCGCAGGCGTTAGGGATTGCAGAAGCAGCTTTAGAAGCAGCTGTTCGTTATGCAAAAGACCGCAAGCAATTTGACAAGCCAATCGCGCTCCAGCAAGGAATCGGTTTTAAGCTGGCGGATATGGCCACGGCGGTTGAAGCTGCAAAGCTATTAGTCTATCGCGCCGCCTATTTAAAAGGAAGTGGCCTACCGTGCGTGCAGGAGGCACCAATGGCGAAGCTGTTTGCCTCAAAAACAGCGATGGAAGTAGCCACAGAAGCAATTCAAGTGTTTGGCGGCTACGGCTATACAAAAGAATATCCCGTGGAACGTTACTTCCGTGATGCGAAAATCTGTGAAATTTACGAGGGTACAAGTGAAATACAGCGCATCGTAATCAATCGAAATTTGCTTACAGATTGACTGAGCCCTCAGTCAAAAAAAGAAGAAATTGTTGCGTAAATAATCTCTATGAGCATGGAGTGCACCATGATATAAATAAATCTTTGCTATAAATTACTTGGATTTTTTAAAAATATAAACAAGGGGGACGAAACAATGAACTTCCAATTATCTGAAGAACATGAAATGCTCCGAAAAATGATCCGTGACTTTGCAAATGAGGTGGTAGCTCCAACGGCTGCGGAACGTGATGAGGAAGCACGATTTGACCGCGAAATTTTTGAGCAAATGGCTGAGCTTGGTTTAACAGGGATTCCATGGCCGGAAGAATACGGCGGCAGCGGCTTTGATTATTTAGCCTACGTCATTGCTGTTGAAGAGCTTTCCCGCGTCTGCGCATCAACAGGTGTAACATTGTCAGCGCATGTTTCATTAGCAGGCTGGCCAATTTACAAATTCGGCTCTGAGGAGCAAAAACAAAAATATTTGCGTCCAATGGCAGAAGGAAAAAAAATCGGTGCCTACGGTTTAACAGAACCAGGTGCAGGCTCGGATGCAGGCGGTATGAAAACGATTGCAAGGCTTGTTGGAGACGAGTATATTTTAAATGGCTCAAAAATCTTTATCACAAATGGCGGTATTGCCGATACTTATGTTGTATTTGCTCTAACTGATCCAGAGCAAAAGACAAAAGGAGTAAGTGCCTTTATCATTGAGAAAGACTTCCCAGGCTTTTCTGTCGGTAAAAAAGAAAATAAATTAGGGATTCGCTCATCGCCAACAACAGAAATCATCTTTGAAGATTGCCGTGTACCGAAAGAAAACCTACTTGGCAATGAAGGCGAAGGTTTTAAAATTGCGATGATGACGCTTGACGGTGGGCGCAACGGTATTGCTGCCCAAGCTGTTGGAATTGCTCAAGGTGCTTTAGATGCCGCGGTAGCTTATGCAAAAGAGCGAAAGCAGTTTGGTAAGCCAATTGCCCTCCAGCAAGGCATCGGCTTCAAGCTTGCGGACATGGCAACAGCGATTGAAGCCTCAAGACTATTAACCTACCAAGCTGCATGGAAAGAGTCAGCCGGTTTGCCATACGGTCAAGCATCAGCAATGGCGAAGCTAATGGCTGGGGATACGGCAATGAAGGTAACAACAGAGGCTGTTCAAGTTTTCGGGGGCTATGGCTATACGAAGGAATATCCAGTTGAACGCTATATGCGTGATGCCAAAATCACGCAAATTTATGAAGGCACACAAGAAATTCAACGCCTTGTGATCTCAAGGATGTTGATAACGGATTAATTTTAGTGGAGAATGTAAATTGAGCGCGTCTAAATAAAAAAAGTTGGTCGCGCTCCATTTCACATGAGGGAGAGAACGACTTTGATGACGAAACGAGAAGTGCCGGCTTCAGTTAAAGACGAGAAGCTTATTCAAAAAAGACGAGACCAAATGATTAAGGGAGCAGTAAAGCTTTTTATTAAAAAAGGCTTTCACCGTAGTACAACTAGAGAAATTGCCAAAGCCTCTGGTTTCAGTATCGGCACGCTCTATGAATATATTCGCAAAAAAGAAGATGTTCTTTATTTAGTTTGTGACTCCATCTATGACCAAGTGCAAGAACGACTACAGCAAGTTATCGATACAGATAAAGGCAATATTGAAAGTTTGCGTGATGCAGTTACAGCTTATTTTAAAGTAATGGATGAAATGCAGGATGAAGTGCTCGTAATGTACCAAGAGGCCAAATCATTAACAAAGGATGCCCTTCCATATGTGTTGAAAAAAGAACTTGAAATGGTTGGCATGTTTCAAAGTGTAATAGAAGGCTGTGTTCGTAATGGTGAACTAAATTTAGAGGATCAGGAAATTAAGCTCATTGCCCATAATATATTTGTTCAAGGCCAAATGTGGGCTTTTCGCCGCTGGATTTTGCGGAAGCTATATACGCTCGAGGAGTATACAGAACTGCAAATAAGGCAGCTACTGTGTGGGGTCACGGCTAAATAAACATGAAGACAAAGGGGGAGTAAAGATTGGTTGAAGTGTATCGACTTAAAAATCATGTTCGTTTTGTGACAGCATCAAGCTTGTTTGATGGCCATGATGCCTCAATAAATATAATGAGAAGAATCCTTCAAGCAAGCGGAGCAGAGGTCATTCACCTTGGGCATAACCGCTCTGTTGAAGAAATTGTCAACGCTGCCATCCAGGAGGATGTCCAAGGAATTGCGGTTTCCTCCTATCAAGGCGGTCATGTTGAATATTTTAAATATATGTATGATTTATTAAAAGAAAGAGGAGCATCACATATCCGCATCTACGGTGGTGGCGGTGGGGTCATTATTCCTAAGGAAATAAAGGAGCTCCATGATTATGGGATCGCTCGTATCTTTTCACCAGACGATGGTCGTGGACTAGGCTTGCAAGGTATGATTAACACGATGATCGAAGAATGTGATTTTCCAACTGTTACTGGGTTAAAGGAAGAAGAACTCGAGCGTCTTAAAGCAGGGGATCACCAAGCGATCGCTA
Source organism: Bacillus sp. (in: firmicutes) (assembly GCA_012842745.1). Lineage (NCBI taxonomy): Bacteria > Bacillati > Bacillota > Bacilli > Caryophanales > Bacillaceae > Bacillus > Bacillus sp. (in: firmicutes). The sequence goes on from DUSF01000044.1 coordinate 72,893, forward strand.
AATGCATTACGATAGCAGAAAATGCAATGACGTCAACAGATGAGGCCGCAGCAACAGCACAATCAATCCTTTCAAAAGTAAAAGCACTAGAAAAAAATGTCCCGGTTGTCGGCATTACTGGAACAGGCGGCGCCGGAAAATCCTCGTTAACAGATGAACTCATTCGCCGTTTCATTCATGAAATTCCTAACAAAAAAGTGGCGATTCTATCAATAGACCCGACAAAACAAAAGACAGGCGGTGCTCTCCTTGGCGACCGTATTCGTATGAATTCGATTTTCAACCCGCGTGTTTATATGAGGAGCCTTGCTACTCGCACATCAAAATCGGAGCTTTCAGCAGCTATTAAAGAGGTAATTCAAGTTGTAAAGGCGGCTGGCTTCGACCTCATCATCGTTGAAACGAGCGGAATTGGTCAAGGTGATGCGGGTATTACTGAAGTAACTGATCTCTCCATGTATGTAATGACGAGTGAATTTGGAGCGCCATCACAGCTTGAAAAAATAGATATGATTGATTATGCTGATTTGATTGTCATTAACAAATTTGAACGCCAAGGCTCAGAGGACGCCCTCACTCAAGTTCGCAAACAATATCAGCGCAGCCATCATCTTTTTGAAAAAGAGCCAGAGGAGCTGCCTGTTTACGGTACAATTGCCAGCCAATTTAACGATGAAGGGACAAACACATTGTTTGTAGCATTTCTTGAAAAAATCGAGGCGAAATTCGGCGGCGAATGGTCAACGAACCTTAAAAAATCAAATAAAGTTGTGAAGCAAAACATCATCATTCCAAACAGTCGCCGCCATTACCTCAGAGAAATTGCCGATACCGTCCGCTATTATCACAAACAGACAGAAGAGCAAGTAAAAATTGCTCGTCAGCTGTTCCAAGTAACAGGAACACTGGAAGTTTTAAAATTTAAAGAAACAAACAGTGAAGTAATCCAATCATTAGAGGCACTGAAAGCTTCGATTGAAGAAAGGCTGACAGCGGAATCTAAGAAAATATTACATGAGTGGCCGCATCTTCTTAAAGAGTACAGTGGCAAAGAGTTGGTCACAAAAGTCCGCGATAAGGAAATTCGTACACAATTAACAACTCGCAGTCTTTCAGGTCTTGATATTCCAAAAGTGAAGCTACCGAAATATGAAGATTCGGGCGAAATTTTACGCTGGGTTTACAAAGAAAATGTACCAGGGTGCTTCCCATACACAGCGGGCGTATTCCCATTCAAGCGCCAAGGTGAAGACCCGAAACGCCAGTTTGCTGGGGAAGGCACACCTGAACGGACAAATCGCCGCTTCCATTACTTATCAAAGGATGATGATGCGAAACGTTTAAGTACGGCTTTTGATTCGGTTACCCTCTACGGCGAAGACCCGGATGAGCGTCCCGATATTTTTGGAAAAGTAGGCGAGAGCGGTGTCAGCATTTGTACGCTCGATGATATGAAAAAGCTTTATGCCGGCTTTGACTTATGTGCACCATCGACATCCGTATCAATGACCATTAACGGCCCGGCGCCAATAATCCTTGCCTTTTTCATGAACACAGCAATTGATCAGCAAGTCCGTATATTTGAAGAAGAAAATGGACGCATTCCAACTGTCGAGGAATTTACAAAAATTAAAGAGTGGACGCTGCAAACAGTACGCGGAACAGTCCAGGCCGATATTTTAAAAGAAGACCAAGGTCAAAACACATGCATCTTCTCAACAGAATTTGCCCTCCGCGTGATGGGTGACATCCAGCAATATTTTATCGACCATAAAGTTCGAAACTATTATTCTGTGTCGATTTCTGGCTATCATATTGCCGAAGCGGGTGCCAATCCAATTTCACAGCTGGCATTTACATTAGCAAACGGCTTCACCTATGTCGAATATTATTTAAGCCGCGGCATGGATATTGATGATTTCGCGCCAAACCTATCATTCTTTTTCTCTAATGGCCTTGACCCTGAATATACAGTGTTAGGCCGTGTCGCTAGAAGGATCTGGGCTATCGCAATGAAAAATAAGTATGGGGCCAATGAGCGCAGTCAAAAGTTAAAATATCATACACAAACATCAGGCCGCTCCTTACATGCGCAAGAAATTGACTTCAATGATATTCGTACAACATTGCAAGCGTTAATCGCCTTAATGGATAACTGTAATTCGCTTCATACAAATGCTTATGACGAAGCGATTACAACGCCGACGGAGGAATCTGTACGCCGCGCGATGGCGATTCAAATGATTATTACAAAAGAATTTGGTTTAACGAAAAATGAAAACCCGTTGCAAGGCTCGTTCATTGTCGAAGAACTAACGGATATTGTCGAGGAGGCCGTTCTTCAAGAGTTTGAACGACTCAATGACCGCGGCGGCGTTTTAGGTGCGATGGAAACGCAATATCAACGCAGCAAAATTCAAGAAGAGTCGATGTATTATGAACATAAAAAACATAGCGGCGAACTGCCAATTATCGGTGTCAACACGTACTTAAATCCGAATCCGCCTTCAGAAGAAGAAATGAATAGCATTGAGCTTGCCCGGGCAACAAAAGAAGAAAAAGAAAGCCAAATTCATAATTTGCGCAAGTTCCAGGAAGTACATGCTGCGGAAGTGGAAGCAGCCTTGACTAAACTGAAAGAAGTTGCCGTATCAGGCGGCAATATTTTCGCAGAATTAATGGAAACTGTAAAAGTAGCCAGCCTTGGCCAAATTACAACAGCCCTTTATGAAGTCGGGGGGCAGTACCGCCGAAATATGTAAAACATCTAAGAATTCAATAGTGGAAAACCAATGGGAAGCATGGTTTTCCTTTTTTCTGTTGAATATTTTATAAAATCCTCTTGATTACTCTAGCATATTATATATAGATTTGTTTATAATGAATGGTATGATTTTCTATATAATCTATACTTGCTAAAAATCATTATATAAAAGTGAAATATTATTTTTTACATAGAGAGGGGTCGCCTTACATGATATCGAAATTAACAATTGAAGAAATTCAGGAGCTATCGATGATTGAGATTGCTATGATGCTTTTACAAGAGGAAAAGCAGGCAGTAGATTTCTATGATTTATTTAATAAAGTTGCAGACTTAAAAGGCTTGTCACAAGAAGAAAAGGATAACCGGATTGCACAGTTTTATACGGATATGAACGTGGATGGTCGTTTTTTGTGCATAGGTGAAAATCGTTGGGGATTACGAACTTGGTATCCATATGATCAAGTAGATGAGGAAGTTACAGTGCCAGCGAAGACTAGGAAGAAGAAAGGTAAGAAGAAGATTGTCGAAGATGAATTCGATGATTACGATGAGGATGAAGATTACGAAGATGAAGATAGTGAGGAAGACTATCTTGAAGAAGATGAAGACCTTTTAGATGACGAGGGTGATGAAGAAGAGGAAGAAGATTTAGATTTTGACGACCTTGACGAAGATGAAGATGAAGAAGATGAAGACCTCTTAGAAGAGGATGAATTTGAATTGGACGAAGATTTCGAAGACCCAGAACTAGAAGATGAACTAGAGGAAGACGAAGACGAAGATTTTGATAAAGAGGAAGAAGATTAAAACGCTTGACTTTAAAAGTCGAAATCGGTAGAATTTTTCTTGGGCTCTCATTAAACAATCAAAATTGTTATTATGAACGAGAAAGTGCTCCCTATAAAGGGTTGCACTTTTTTTTATTTTTACGTACAAAACATCACATACTATGGGTGAGCTTTTCATTACATTGTTATTTTAAGTTTTTGGAAAAGAGGGGAAAAGAATGACGAAATATATTTTCGTTACTGGAGGCGTTGTGTCTTCACTTGGTAAAGGAATTACAGCCGCATCATTAGGCCGCCTGTTAAAAAACCGCGGTATAAATGTTACGATCCAAAAATTCGATCCATATATAAATGTGGACCCAGGAACGATGAGTCCGTATCAGCATGGAGAGGTTTTCGTAACAGATGATGGTGCAGAAACAGACTTAGACTTAGGTCATTATGAGCGTTTTATTGATATTAATTTAAGTAAATATAGCAATGTCACAACAGGTAAAATTTACTCAACAGTGTTAAAGAAAGAACGCAGAGGCGATTACTTAGGTGGTACAGTTCAAGTTATTCCACATATCACAAATGAAATTAAAGACCGCGTATTCCGTGCTGGTCGTGAAACAAATGCTGATGTTGTTATTACCGAAATCGGTGGAACGGTCGGGGATATCGAATCATTGCCGTTCTTAGAAGCAATTCGTCAGATTAAGAGTGATATTGGCAGTGAAAACGTGATGTACATCCATTGTACGCTTATTCCATACATTAAAGCGGCTGGCGAAATGAAAACAAAACCAACACAGCATAGCGTTAAAGAGCTTCGTAGCCTTGGAATTCAGCCGAACGTCATCGTGACTCGTAATGAAATGCCAATTACGCAAGATATGAAAGATAAAATTGCGCTATTTTGTGATATTGATGCAAATTCAGTGATTGAATGTCGTGATGCGAAAAATTTATATGAAATTCCGCTCGCCTTGCAGGAACAAGACTTTGACAAAATCGTTTGTGACCATTTAAAACTGAATGTAAAAGAAGCAGAAATGACCGAGTGGAAAGCATTAGTTGAAAAAGTAACAAACCTTTCAAAAGAAGTAACTATCGGTTTGGTCGGCAAATATGTTGAACTGCAGGATGCCTATATCTCAGTGGTAGAAGCATTGCGCCATGCGGGCTATAATGATGATGCTGATATTAAAGTGAAGTGGGTTAACGCTGAACAAGTAGCGCCGGAAAATGTTGCTGAATTGCTTGGCGATGTTGATGGAATTCTAGTTCCAGGCGGCTTCGGCGATCGTGGTATTGAAGGTAAAATTGAAGCGACACGCTATGCTCGTGAAAATAAAGTGCCGTTCCTTGGCATTTGCTTAGGAATGCAGCTAGCAACGGTTGAATTTGCCCGTAATGTATTAGGCTACAAAGAAGCAAACTCAGCTGAAATAAATCCTGAAACCCCCTATCCAATTATTGATTTATTGCCGGAACAAAAGGATGTTGAGGATTTAGGGGGAACATTGCGTTTAGGCTTATACCCATGCAAGCTAAAGGAAGGTACATTCTCCTATGAAGCCTATGATGATGAGTTAGTTTATGAGCGTCATCGCCATCGCTATGAATTTAACAATCAATATCGTCAAGCATTTGAAGATGCTGGCCTTATCTTTTCCGGGACAAGCCCTGACGGTCGTCTCGTTGAAATTATTGAAGTGAAAGATCACCCATGGTTTGTTGCCTGCCAATTCCACCCGGAATTCAGATCAAGGCCAACAAGACCACAGCCATTATTTAGACAATTTATTCATGCATCTTTGAATAATAAAGCATAAAATGAAAAAGCACTATCGCAATGCGGCGGTGCTTTTTTTATTTTGCATTTTCTGTCGATATTTTCTTTGCAAATTAGGCAGGAAATAATGAAAGACTAGAGAAATTAATAAAACAAACAGATTAAAATTCGAACATTATGTGAACTTAATTGGGGTGATATCTTGGTAAGGAAACTATTAATTGTTGATGACCAGTATGGGATACGAATTTTATTAAATGAAGTTTTTCAAAAGGAGGGCTATTTAACGTTTCAAGCTTCTAATGGAATGCAAGCGTTACAAATCGTTGAAAAAGATAGACCGGATCTTGTTTTACTAGATATGAAAATTCCTGGAATGGACGGCATTGAGATTTTAAGAAGATTAAAAGAAATTGATAAAACAATCGAAGTATTTATTATGACGGCATATGGTGAATTGGATATGATTCAGCAAGCGAAGGATCTAGGGGCGCGCACGCACTTCGCTAAGCCATTCGATATTGATGAAATTCGTGCAGCCGTTAAAGCACAAGTGCCGATGGAAGCATAATTATAGTAATAAGAAATGACAAAAATTGGTCATTTTTAATGAGAATTATAGCATATTTGCTTTAATATGCTATACTTATTTTGTATGTACATAAAATTACAATCGGTGATTAGGGAGGATATGAACCAATGCCTTTAGTTTCAATGACGGAAATGTTGAACAAAGCAAAAAATGAAGGATATGCTGTAGGACAGTTTAACATCAACAACCTTGAGTATACGCAAGCAATTTTACAAGCTGCTCAAGCAGAAAACTCACCAGTGATTTTAGGAGTTTCCGAAGGAGCTGGTAAATATATGGGCGGCTTCAAAACCGTTGTAGCAATGGTGAAGGCTCTTATAGAGGATTACAAAATTACTGTTCCTGTGGCGATTCATCTTGACCATGGTTCAAGCTTTGAAAAGTGTGTAGAAGCAATGTACGCTGGTTTCACATCAGTTATGATTGACGGCTCGCATTTTCCATTAGAAGAGAACATCGCCTTAACGAAAAAAGTGATCGATGTTGCTCATACATTAGGTATTTCAGTTGAAGCTGAATTAGGCCGCATCGGCGGTCAAGAGGACGATTTAGTTGTAGATGAAGCAGAAGCGATGTATGCGATTCCGTCTGAGTGCGAGCAATTAGTACGTGAAACAGGTGTAGATTGTTTTGCTCCTGCATTGGGATCTGTTCATGGACCATACAAGGGGGAGCCTAAACTTGGCTTTGACCGCATGAAGGAAGTAATGGAGCTTACGGGCATACCATTAGTGTTACATGGCGGTACAGGCATCCCAACAAAAGACATCCAAAAAGCAATTTCCCTTGGAACAGCAAAAATTAACGTAAATACAGAAAATCAAATTACCTCTACAAAAACAATTCGCAAAATTTTAGAGGAAAAACAAGAGCTTTACGATACACGTAAATTCATGGGTCCTGCCCGCGATACAATTAAAGAAACAGTAATTGGCAAAATCCGCGAGTTCGGGTCATCCAATAAAGCATAAAAAAACGAAAGAAACCGCCATTAGGGCGGTTTCAATTTTCGCATGTCTACAAAATAAAAACGAGGAGTGAACATGATGAAATTTTTCATAGATACAGCAAACATTGACGAAATCCGCGAAGCGAACGCCCTCGGGATTTTAGACGGTGTGACTACAAATCCAAGTTTAGTAGTGAAAGAAAATGTCTCATTCCATAATCGCTTAAAAGAAATTGCTGCGGAAGTAACAGAAGGATCTATCAGCGCTGAAGTCCTTTCTTTAAAAGCGGAAGAAATGGTCGCTGAAGGCAAAGAGCTTGCAGCGATTGCTCCTACTATTACAATAAAAGTACCGATGACACCAGACGGTTTAAAAGCTGTAAAAGCCTTTAAAGAACTTGGAATTAAGACAAATGTGACGCTTATTTTCTCTGCAAACCAAGCGCTTTTGGCAGCAAGAGCAGGTGCTACCTACGTCTCTCCGTTTTTAGGACGTTTAGATGATATCGGCCATGACGGGTTAGCGTTAGTGTCGCAAATTGCTGATATTTTTGCAATTCATGACATTGAAACAGAAATCATTGCCGCGTCGATTCGTCATCCAATGCATATTACAGAAGCCGCCTTAAAGGGTGCGCATATTGCAACTGTCCCTTTCAAAGTCATTATGCAGCTCTTTAACCATCCATTAACTGAGAGCGGAATTGAGAAATTTTTAGCTGATTGGAATAAAAATAAATAAAAAGCCAATAATTATGACGAAATCCCGCTTAGTTGTTCAAAATGCATACATATGTAAAAAGTTTTTAAGGAAAATGGTATAATATAATTTGAGTTCGTCATTTTTATGGTAAAAGAAAAATCGAAAAGGGGACGCAAAGTGGCAAAATGGAAAAATTAATTATTGAAGGCGGTCATCCGTTAAAAGGGACCGTTCGCATAAGTGGTGCCAAAAACAGTGCTGTTGCTTTAATTCCTGCAGCTATTTTAGCGGATTCACCGGTAACAATAGAGGGTTTACCAAATATTTCCGACGTACATACATTATGTGGCCTTTTGGAAGAAATAGGGGGAGCAGTTTCGTTAGAAAATGATAACGTTACAATCGATCCTTCTAAGATGGTTTCGATGCCATTGCCTAATGGTAAGGTTAAAAGACTTCGGGCATCCTATTATTTAATGGGTGCGATGCTTGGTCGGTTTAAACAAGCGGTGATTGGTTTGCCGGGTGGCTGTCACCTCGGTCCACGACCGATTGATCAGCATATAAAGGGTTTTGAAGCGCTAGGGGCAACTGTGACGAATGAGCAGGGGGCCATCTATTTGCGTGCCAAAGAATTAGTAGGGGCACGCATTTATCTTGATGTTGTAAGTGTAGGAGCAACAATCAATATTATGCTTGCCGCTGTTAGAGCAAAAGGACAAACAATCATTGAAAATGCTGCAAAAGAGCCTGAAATTATTGATGTGGCGACACTTCTATCAAGCATGGGGGCAAAGATAAAAGGTGCTGGCACGGACGTTATCCGCATTGATGGTGTCCAAAAGCTGCATGGCTGCCGCCATACGATTATTCCTGATCGGATTGAAGCAGGGACCTATATGATTATGGCCGCTGCCCAAGGGGAAGAAGTTTTGATTGATAATGTGATTCCACAGCATTTAGAATCGTTAATTGCAAAGCTCAGGGAAATGGGTGCCAATATTAAAATTATTGATGATCAAGCTTTAATTACAAAAGTACCAGAGCTTAAAATGGTCGATATTAAAACACTTGTATATCCAGGCTTTCCAACCGATCTTCAACAGCCGCTTACATCATTATTGACGAGCGCTGTTGGAACAGGACTTGTTACAGATACAATCTATGGGGCTCGCTTTAAACATATTGATGAGCTGAGAAGAATGAATGCCAATGTGAAGGTCGAAGGACGTTCGGCAATTATTACTGGCCCGATTAGACTCCAAGGTGCAAAGGTGAAGGCAACTGATTTAAGAGCAGGTGCTGCCCTTGTTATTGCTGGGTTAATGGCAGATGGAATCACTGAAATTACCGGTTTAGAGCATATTGACCGTGGCTACGAAGATTTAGTAGACAAGCTTATTAATTTAGGCGCTGTTATTTGGCGTGAGAATATGACAGAAGCAGAAATAAAAAATTTTCAAAATTCATAGCTAAAAATGACCATGGGAGAGGATTGAATCATGGAAAGAAGTTTATCAATGGAATTAGTGCGGGTAACGGAAGCAGCTGCCCTTGCATCAGCTAGATGGATGGGTAGAGGTGAAAAAGAAGCGTCTGACAACGCTGCCACAGAAGCTATGCGGACTGTATTCGATACTATACCAATGCAAGGTACAGTTGTCATTGGTGAAGGGGAAATGGATGAAGCGCCAATGTTATATATTGGTGAAGATCTTGGCACAGGGCATGGCCCAAAAGTGGACGTAGCAGTTGACCCGCTTGAAGGCACGAATATTCTTGCAGCTGGAACTTGGGGTGCTTTTGCCGTAATTGCCATCGCTGACCATGGCAATTTACTACATGCACCTGATATGTATATGGATAAAATTGCTGTCGGGCCGGAGTGTGCCGGAAAGATTGATATTAATGCACCGGTAATTGACAACTTACGAGCAGTTGCTAAAGCGAAAAACAAAGATATTGAAGACGTAGTGGCAATTATTTTAAATCGTGAACGTCATGAAAAAATTATTTCTGAAATTCGTGAAGCAGGTGCTCGGATTAGACTAATTTCTGACGGGGATGTTGCGGCCGCATTGTACACTGCTTTTGATTTTACAGGTGTTGATATTATGTTTGGTATTGGTGGCGCTCCAGAGGGGGTATTAGCAGCCGTTGGTTTGAAGTGTCTAGGGGGAGAACTTCAAGGTAAGCTTGTGCCGCAAAATGAAGAAGAATTAAAACGATGCCATGAAATGGGCATCACTGATATTAATAAAGTATTAATGATGGATGATTTAGTGTGTGGGGATGATTGCATTTTTGCTGCCACAGGTGTAACGGATGGAGAACTGTTAAAAGGTGTTCAATTTAAAGGCGGCATTGCAACGACTCAATCATTAGTTATGCGGGCGAAATCGGGAACAGTTCGCTTTATTGATGGCCGTCACAGCCTGAAAACAAAACCAAACCTAGTAATGAAATAGTAGAATAAAAGTGAAGATTATATGAACCAGCTGGAGTTCGGGCTTACGGACTTAGGAGCTAAACTCCAGCTGATGTTTTTCTAAATATAAAACTACAGAACAACTGTTTGACTTTTTGAGGGAGTATGGTATACTTTTTTAATAGTCTACCTCGGCTGGATTTTGTTTTATATAGAGATTATTACTACAATTTAACTTCACGTTTACAGATTTGTCCTTCTCTCAACTTAACTTCCTTGATTTTTTGAATTCCTGTTATGAATGAAATATAGTAATATTTTAAAAAAAATAAAGAGTGGTGTAAAAATGTCTGTATCTATTTCACATTTAGAAAATATGAAATTAAAGGAATTGTATGAGCTTGCACGTGAGCTGAAAATTTCCTATTATAGCAAACTGAATAAAAAAGAGTTGATTTTTTCAATTCTAAAGGCTCGAGCTGAACAAGACGGCTTATTATTTATGGAAGGCGTTTTGGAAATTATCCAGTCTGAGGGCTTTGGATTCTTGCGACCGATTAACTATTCGCCTAGTTCAGAGGATATTTATATTTCTGCTTCGCAAATACGAAAATTTGACTTGCGGAATGGTGATAAAGTATCCGGTAAAGTTCGACCACCAAAAGAAAATGAACGGTACTATGGATTGTTACATGTTGAAGCTGTAAATGGTGAAGACCCTGAAACCGCAAAAGAAAGAGTTCACTTTCCGGCACTAACACCTCTTTATCCTGACCGCCACATGATTCTTGAAACCGACCCCCATCATCTGTCAACAAGAATTATGGATTTACTAGCTCCCGTTGGTTTTGGTCAACGTGGTTTAATTGTGGCGCCTCCAAAGGCCGGGAAAACGGTTTTACTGAAGGAAATTGCCAATAGCATCACAACAAATCATCCCGAAGCTGAATTAATCGTCCTTCTAATTGATGAACGCCCAGAGGAAGTAACTGATATTGAAAGATCTGTTGTCGGTGACGTTGTAAGCTCTACATTCGATGAAGTACCGGAAAATCATATTAAAGTAGCAGAGCTTGTATTAGAAAGAGCGATGCGTTTAGTTGAGCATAAAAAAGATGTTATTATTCTTATGGATAGTATTACCCGCTTAGCGAGAGCCTATAACCTTGTTATTCCGCCAAGTGGCAGAACATTATCAGGTGGTATCGACCCAGCTGCTTTCCATCGTCCGAAGCGATTCTTTGGGGCTGCCCGTAATATTGAAGAAGGTGGAAGCTTAACGATTTTAGCGACTGCTCTAGTGGATACAGGTTCAAGAATGGACGACGTTATTTATGAGGAATTTAAAGGAACAGGAAATATGGAGCTGCACCTTGACCGCAGCTTGGCAGAACGCCGTATCTTCCCAGCGATTGATATTCGCCGTTCAGGAACACGGAAAGAAGAGCTATTATTGCCAAAGGGCCATTTGGACAAGCTATGGGCAATCCGTAAAACAATGACAGACAGCCCTGATTTCGTCGAACGCTTCTTAAAACGCTTAAAAAATACAAAAACAAACGACGAATTCTTCCAAAAGATGGACGAAGAAATGCGTGGAGTTACTAGTAAAAGATAGGAATCAATAGGCACACGTACTTAAAAAAGGAATATTGCATTCATAATGCATTCCTGTTATAATCTTTTCATGTGTGTAAAGTTAAACTCTGTTTCCTCAGGATTCAGGGCGGAAGGAGATGAAAGACATGAAACAAGGAATTCACCCTAATTATAAAAAAATAAAGGTGACATGTGCTTGTGGAAACGAATTTGAGAGCGGATCAGTAAAGGATGCAGTAAAGGTAGAGATTTGTTCAGAATGCCATCCATTCTATACAGGACGTCAAAAATTCGCTGATGCTGGCGGCCGTGTGGATCGCTTTAAGAAAAAATACAATCTTAAGTAATTATTTTTTCCAAAAATTAGTGCTTGTGAATATTCGGGGCTGTTTCGAAATGATTCATTTTGAGACAAGCCCTTTTTACTTTTAAACGCTAAATTATAATTTCAGTATAATTTTGACTAGCATTCTTACTTATACTATAATTTAAATGTTATGGACTTATATATTTGAGGTGAGTAAGCGTGTTAGACCGTCTGCAAACGATTGAAAATCGTTATGAAAAATTAAATGAACTGCTAAGCGATCCAGCAGTGATTAGTGATACAAATAAATTGCGTGAATATTCAAAAGAACAATCTGGAATTGAAGAAACTGTTCAAGTTTATCGCGAATATAAAGCAGTATTAGAGCAATTACAAGATGCAAAAGCGATGCTTGAAGAAAAGTTAGATGCTGACATGCGTGAAATGGTGAAGGATGAGGTCTCTGAGCTGTCAGATAGTGAAGGACAATTATCAGACCGTTTAAGAATCTTACTTCTTCCGAAAGATCCTAACGATGATAAAAACGTTATCGTTGAAATCCGCGGTGCAGCTGGCGGTGATGAAGCGGCCCTTTTTGCTGGTGATTTGTACCGAATGTACACGCGTTATGCAGAAGCCCAAGGTTGGAAAATTGATGTTATTGAAGCAAATACAACAGGAATTGGCGGTTACAAGGAAATTATTTTCATGATTAATGGTAATGGCGCTTATTCAAAATTGAAATTTGAAAATGGTGCACACCGCGTTCAACGTGTTCCGGAAACTGAATCTGGCGGGCGCATTCATACATCGACAGCAACTGTTGCCGTATTGGCTGAGGCTGAAGAGGTTGAGGTTGAAGTTCATGAAAAAGATATTCGGGTTGATACATTTGCTTCAAGTGGTCCGGGAGGACAAAGTGTAAATACTACGATGTCTGCTGTCCGTCTAACCCATATCCCAACAGGGATTGTTGTTTCCTGTCAGGATGAGAAATCACAAATTAAGAATAAGGAAAAAGCGATGAAAGTATTACGTGCCCGTATTTATGATAAATTCCAGCAAGAGGCACAAGCCGAGTACGACCAAACGCGTAAATCGGCGGTTGGAACAGGGGACCGTTCAGAGCGCATTCGCACGTATAACTTCCCGCAAAACCGTGTAACAGATCATCGCATTGGTTTAACGATACAGAAGCTTGATCAAATTTTGCAAGGAAAATTTGATGAAATCATTGATGCATTAATTTTGGATGATCAAGCAAAAAAAATGGAGCAAGCAGAGTAATGGAAATGAAGCCAACTATACCAACATTCACGTATATATATGAAGCCCTCAACTGGGCTTCTTCTTTTTTAGAAACACAAAATCGGGAAGCATTTGCGGCTGAACTTTTACTAAGGCATCATCTTAAGCTGACACGGGCACAGCTTTATTCATCGCTTCGCGATGTGTGGCCGAACGAGGAAATGAAGGAAGCTTTTACAAACGCTGTCCTCACCTATGCAAAAGGTACACCTGTCCAATATGTAATTGGTTATGAGGAGTTTTACGGGAGAACATTTGAGGTTAATGAACATGTAATAATACCACGTCCAGAAACAGAAGAATTAATTGCGGGTGTTTTAAAAAGAAGAAAAGAACATTTTCAGCAGGCCGCAAAACTTGATGTTGTAGATATCGGTACTGGAAGTGGGATCATTGCTATCACATTGGCACTTGAGGATTCGACGCTACAAGTAACAGCTACAGATATTGCCAATGAGTCGCTAGAAGTTGCTAACAGAAATGCGCAAAACCTTGGGGCATCTTTCATCCGTTTTATTCAAGGTGATTTGCTTACACCGTTTATTGAGCGCGGTGAAAAATTTGATATAATCGTATCGAACCCGCCTTATATACCGGAATGTGACATTCCAACATTATCAGATATAGTTAAAGACCACGAACCGATGCGTGCCTTGGTTGGCGGGCCGGATGGGCTCGACCTTTATCGCCGCTTTATGGAGCAACTGCCTTTTGTTGTACAAGATCATACGCTGATTGCCTTTGAAATCGGCGTTGGCCAAGGTGAAGCTGTTGCCGCGATGCTTAGAGAAACTTTTCAACATAAAGGTATACATGTTGAAATCATTGATGATATCAATGGCAAGGATCGGATGGTATTCGGCCGATTTATCCTTGATAAGGCTTAATAAATTGGTCGTTTTCCGCTTCTGAGCTTTATATTGTCGAGAAGCAGCAATTTATTGTCTGGAAACTAGGGTTTATTGTCCGCAAATCACCGTTTATTGTCCGGCGAGGCCCACTTATTGTCCGATTGCCATATACTGGTTTTTTAAGGTGGAAGCAAGTGGGCCTAACTACTAATCTAAAAAAATTTCAATTTACTAGTTTAAGATGTTTGCTTTTTGTCCACACTGTCTTAGTGAAGGACGGTGCAGATAAAATGAAAAAACAAACACAAGCAATCATCTTTATGCTTTTATTATTAATAGGCGGAAATTCAATTCAAATTTTTGATAGAGCGATCGCCATGGCAGAGGGGCCTGTCGTCATTCCAGATGAAGCGATTCGGTTGCGGATTCTAGCTAACAGTGATTCGAACGAGGACCAAGCATTAAAACGAAAAGTCCGCGATGCGGTGAATGCTGAGATTACAACATGGGTAAAAGATTTAACATCAATTGAGGCGGCGCGAACATTAATAAATAGCCGTGTTTCCGAAATAGAAAAAATAGCATATAAAGTGTTAAAGAATGAAGGTAGCAATCAAACCGTTCATGTTGATTTTGATCAAGTGAACTTTCCAACAAAAATTTATGGCAACTTTATTTATCCCGCTGGTCAATATGAGGCGATTTTAATCACCTTAGGCAATGGTGAAGGTGCGAATTGGTGGTGTGTCCTATTCCCGCCGCTTTGCTTCTTGGACTTTTCCAACGGGGATGCTGTCAAACAAGCGGATGAAGAAGTGGAAGTAAAATCCTTTATAGTAGAATTAATTAACAAAGTAAAAGGTTAAAAAATAATAGAATCGCTAGTCATCGAATCTACTTTTCGAACATAGTTTTAAGTATCATCATGCGTGTTGGTCAAAGCGAGCAACCACATATATTGGGGGAGAGATACGATAAATGCAAATCATTCGAAAAGCTAGGCATGAGGATCTAGACACAATTCTACAGCTAGTTGGACAAGCGGGTTTAGAAACGGAAGGCATTGCCGAAAATGTGGATCACTTTTTAATAATGGAAAAAGAAACAGATAGGACGACAACGAACGAGGAATCATTAATTGCGGTAGTCGGCTTTGAACTGCAAAAACAAAATGCCCTGCTACGTTCTTTTGTTATGAATGATAAATCCAATCAATTCAATATATTGGAAATCGTGCAAGCAATTCTTGATTATTCGAACAAAAATGGCTTAAAAAAGCTTTTCTTATGCACAAAAAAGCAACCATCTGTAAAGCTTTTTCAAATGCTTGGCTTCCAATTAGCAGAGGAAACACCAGCGGAATTAAAAAGTTTTAGCCATTATCAAAACATATATAGAGAAAAACCATACATTATGTATTATGAAAATCCACAAAGTTATCCACTTTTTTAATAAACTTATCCACATTATGTGGATACTTTTGTTTTAAGGCTTTAATATAAATAAAGAAAAAAGCGATATGATAAAGGAAAGGGTTAGGCTATGAACAATTTACTAACAAAACATTGGATTGTGGATAAAACTGAGCGCCCACTCACAGCTAATCCACAAATAAAAGAGGCGGCGTTGTGGATAACTGAAGATGAAGTTGTCGCTTTTCCTACAGAAACAGTGTACGGACTTGGAGCAAATGCCTTGTCAGACAAGGCTATTGCGAAAATTTATGAAGCAAAAGGGCGTCCAAGTGATAATCCGCTAATTGTCCACATTGCAAATAGAGAACAACTTATTAATCTTGTGGAAAATATTCCGGATACAGCCCAAAAACTAATGGCTGTTTTTTGGCCAGGTCCATTAACGATTATTTTTAAAAGTAATGTTGCCGTTTCGGAAAAAGTGACAGCAGGACTCAAAACGGTGGCTGTCCGTATGCCTGACCATCCAATTGCATTAGCTATTATAGAGGCTGCAGCAGTGCCGTTAGCTGCACCTAGTGCTAATCTTTCCGGTAAACCTAGCCCAACAAAAGCAGCCCATGTTTTACATGACTTAAATGGACGAATTGCCGGTGTCCTAGATGGTGGCCCAACTGGTGTCGGACTGGAATCAACCGTCATTGACTGCACGATCACTCCACCGATGATTTTGCGCCCAGGCGGTGTAACGAAAGAACAAATTGAAGCAGAAATCGGCCCAGTAGCTGTGGACAAGTCACTTTTAGAAAAAGATGAAAGTCCAAAGGCGCCGGGGATGAAATATACACATTATGCCCCTAAAGCTCCATTACTTGTTGTTGAAGGCTCAAATACTTTTATTGAAACACTTATTAAGGAACAGCAGCAAAACGGCAAAAAAGTGGGTATGTTGACAACTGAAGAAAATAAACACGATTATAATGCAGATGTAATTGTTGCCTGTGGATATCGGGAGGATTTAAAAACAGTTGCCCAGCATTTATATGATAGCTTACGAGCTCTTGACGAAAAAAATATAGACATTATTTTTTCTGAAAGTTTTCCACAATCAGGTGTAGGTGTGGCGATTATGAACCGTCTTTTTAAAGCAGCTGGGGGACATGTAATAAAAGAATAAACCTTTTCAAGCCCCATTTGGCTTCATTCCTGCCCGCAAGCCAGCGGCTCAATTGGGCATAAATCCCTTTGGACGTGCATATGTTATACAAGCATGCCACGGGGGGAAAGACGATGGGGGTAACAGAGCTAATTGGAGAGATTATAACATTATCTATTATGGCTATTGCTCTAGGAATGGATGCTTTTTCACTAGGGTTAGGAATGGGTATGGTCCGCTTGCGCTTGAAGCAAGTTTTAAACATTGGAATAATCATTGGCATTTTTCATGTGATTATGCCGCTTTTAGGAATGGGCCTTGGCCGCGTAATTTCCTTTCATTTTAGTGGCATCGCAACTTACATAGGTGGAGCGCTTTTATTAATTTTAGGATTACAAATGGTCATTTCATCCTTTAAATCAGGTCAGGAAACCTTTGTGACGCCAATCGGTTTCGGATTAATTATTTTTGCATTAAGTGTCAGCTTGGATAGCTTTTCGGTTGGCTTAAGCCTCGGAATTTTTGGTGCACGGACAGCGGTGACAATTTTCCTTTTTGGTTTTTTTAGCATGATATTGACATGGGCTGGCTTGTTATTAGCTAGAAAGGTACAAGTATGGCTAGGATCATACGGAGAAGCGCTTGGTGGTGGTATTTTATTCGCTTTCGGCCTAAAGCTATTATTACCAATTTAAAAATCATTTGACAAACAGCTTACTAATCATCGTTGATTAAGTAGGCTTTTTTGTAAAACGGAAATAATGACGAAGTTTATTTGATTATTTTTAATAATTTATATTAGAAACAACCTAATTGTTTTATAATAGTATACAGAGTTGTGCCAATTTGTGAATGGAGGAGGGAGCCTTCATGCGTAAAATCCTATTCATTTGTACAGGAAATACATGTCGCAGTCCAATGGCAGAGGCTATTTTGAGGCATCGAACAAATAACCGCTACGAAGTTAAATCGGCTGGTATTTTTGCGCACGATGGTAGTACCGCGTCGCCTCATTCTATTGAAGTTTTAAAAAAACAATCGATTTCGATTGACCATAAATCGAAACAGCTTACAACCGAACTAGTAACATGGTCTGATTTAATTCTAACGATGGGAAAAAGCCATAAAGAAATGATTCTAGAGCGCTATCCGAAGGCTTTTGATAAGGTATTTAGCTTAAAAGAATTTGCCCAAAACAAGAAAGTGGATATTGCCGATCCGTATGGCGGAACACTTGATGACTATGAAAAAACTTTTCAAGAAATAGATGAAGCCATTGCGAAGCTTATTGAAAAATTGGGGAGTTAAAACACGGACATTATTGAAGTGTATTCAACTTAGCTTTAGATTGTTTCGGAAAAACAGTAATGTTATGAAACAGGAGGCAGCCTAATGAAAAGAAGATACAAGTTTAGCTTGCGTTTAAAAATGATAGTGTTTATCACAGTTGTTTCATTTATAACATATTCAACAAGTGCATTTTTCCTTTACTTTGTTTATGATTATGTAAATAATTATATTTTTTCAATGACTAAAGAGGTATTTACCATTATTACTTTGTTGTTGGGAATCATTTGGTCGGGGATTCTTACTGCTTTCGCCGCCGGTTTTATCATCAAACCATTGCAAACACTCGAAGAAGCCGCCCATAAGGCTGCAGAAGGCGATATCCGTGATGATGTGAAAATATCGCAATCTGATGATGAAATTCGTTCATTAGGACTAGCTTTTAATAACATGTTAAAATCTTTAAGAACAATGGTAGTTAATATTGAGCAAAACTTTCAAACAACAAGCCAAAATGTAGACATTATTTCAGAAGCATCAAAAACGGCAGCTATTAAAGCCGAAGGTATTTCGAAAACACTTGAAGATATAGCGCATGGTGCTGAACGTTCAGCAGTTGCCATTACAGCAACCGTTGAATCGATTAACACTGTTACGAATATTTCCGAGGAAGTTTTAAAGCATGCAAAAGGCTCTGAAGGGGTTTCCGCGCATATGGTTGCTTCATTGGAGAATAGCAAAAAAGTTATTTATTCGCTAGTTGAGGGAATTGAAAGACTTGTAAAGGACAATCAAGCCTCTTTAGCAGTCGTCCAACGACTTGAGAAGGATGCGCAGGAAATTGATAATATTATTTCGCTTGTCGGTGATATTGCTGAAAAGACAAATTTATTAGCTATTAACGCTTCTATTGAAGCCGCGCATGCCGGGGAACAAGGCAAAGGCTTTGCGGTTGTTGCGGAAGAGGTACGCCAGCTAGCTATCCAAAGTAGACAAGCTGTTCAGGGAATTTCTGATTTAGTTCAAAAGATTCAAGATGAGGTTAAAAATGTAGTCACGCAAATTCTTGAACAAGTGGATACAGCAAATAAAAGTGCGGAAAAAGGGCTTAAAACTAACACAGCTATTCAGCAAATGACGGAATCTGTCCATACAATGGAAGAAGCTATTCAACAAATTGCCGTATATGCCGAAAAACAAATGAAATTCATCCAAGAAACATCTTCCCAATCTGAGGAAGTAGCGGGCGTTGCGGAAGAAACTTCAGCTGGCACAGAGGAAATTGCGGCGACTACGATAGAGCAGGTAGAGATGATGGAGGATATTGTAACCATTGCCAGTGAATTATCGATACAAGCACAGAAATTAAAACAAACAATCAGCCAATTTCAATTAGGGGGAAAATAGCATGAAAGTAGCAATTGCTTCAGATCACGGCGGGATTCATATTAGAGAGGAAATTAAGAATTTAATGGAAGAGATGGGGATTGAATATGACGACTTTGGCTGCGAATGCAGCACCTCTGTCGATTATCCAGATTATGCCTTTCCAGTTGCGGAAAAAGTTGCAAAGGGAGAGTATGATCGTGGCATTCTTATTTGTGGCACAGGCATTGGTATGTCAATTTCAGCGAACAAAGTAAATGGAATACGTTGTGCTTTAGTGCACGACGTTTTTAGTGCGAAAGCAACACGAGAGCATAATGATAGCAATGTTCTTGCAATGGGTGAGCGTGTAGTCGGCCCTGGTCTAGCAAGAGAAATTGCTAGAGTATGGCTGACAACTGAGTTCGAAGGCGGCCGCCATTTAAATCGTGTCAACAAAATTACTGATTACGAAAAAAAATAATGTAACACATGGGACACGGGGAAAGGCTTGGTGTCCCGTTTTATTGAGGATATTTATTTTCACGGAAAAGGGGTAATTTTTAATGGAGATAGATTTAGAGCTAATAAAAAACGAGCTTCAAACTGTAGTAGCTGACCTCCAAAGAGCCGCATCGCTTACAAGAGAGCATATCCTTGTAATTGGATGCAGTACGAGTGAGGTGATTGGCAAGCGAATTGGAAGTTCTGGCACAGATGATGTTGCCCAAATAATTTTTGAAGTATTGGCAAAGTTTAAGGAAGAGACGGGTGTACAGTTAGCCTTTCAATGCTGCGAGCATTTAAACCGTGCCATTGTTGTTGAAAACGAAACAGTGCAAAAAAAGCAGCTTGAACAAGTTTCTGTTATACCGGTTAAACATGCGGGTGGAGCGATGGCTACATACGCTTTCCACCGTATGGAAAATCCGCGAATGGTTGAATTTATAAAAGCGGATGCTGGTATAGACATAGGTGATACATTTATCGGAATGCATATTAAACATGTCGCGGTCCCAGTTCGTAGTAAAGTAACAGAAATTGGGAAGGCTCATGTAACAATGGCTTGCAGCAGACCGAAATTAATCGGTGGCGAACGAGCTGTATATTCGGAAATAAAAGTGAATAAAACTTGTGACAGCTGAAGTATTAATAGTTTTTTCTTGAAAACAAATATGATACAATGGTGTTTGAGTGTTAATATTCGGATTTCACTAAATTCATATATATTGTAGGAGGATCATCATGGAGTTTTTAAAAGCACAAGACGCAGAGGTTTTTCAAGCGATTCAAGACGAACTTGGTCGCCAACGCAATAAAATTGAGTTAATTGCGTCAGAGAATTTTGTAAGTGAAGCAGTAATGGAAGCGCAAGGTTCAGTTTTAACGAACAAATATGCTGAAGGTTATCCGGGCCGTCGCTATTATGGTGGTTGTGAGTATGTCGACGTAGCAGAAAACATCGCTAGAGATCGTGCGAAGCAAATTTTCGGAGCAGAGCATGTTAATGTACAACCACATTCAGGTGCACAAGCGAACATGGCAGTTTACTTCACAATTTTAGAGCATGGGGATACAGTTCTAGGCATGAACTTATCACACGGCGGACATTTAACACATGGTAGCCCTGTCAACTTCAGTGGTGTCCAATATAACTTTGTTGCTTATGGCGTCGACGAAGAAACGCAACAAATCGATTATGAGGATGTGTTGGCAAAAGCGAAAGAACATAAGCCGAAATTAATCGTCGTTGGAGCTAGCGCTTACCCACGTGAAATTAATTTTAAGAAATTCCGTGAAATTGCTGATGAAGTTGGTGCTTACTTAATGGTTGATATGGCTCATATCGCTGGATTAGTTGCAGCAGGTCTACACATGAATCCAGTGCCATATGCTGATTTCGTAACAACAACAACACATAAAACATTACGTGGACCACGTGGCGGGATGATTCTATGCAAAGAAGAATTCGCACAAAAAATTGATAAAGCGATTTTCCCGGGCATCCAAGGTGGCCCATTAATGCATGTGATTGCAGCAAAAGCTGTTGCATTCGGCGAAGCACTTCAAGCTAGCTTTAAGGAATATGCCGAAAATATTATTAAAAATGCAAAACGACTTGCTGAAGGATTGCAAAAGCAAGGCTTTACATTAGTATCAGGCGGCACTGACAACCATCTTTTATTACTAGACGTTCGCAACTTAGGTTTAACTGGAAAAGTTGCCGAAAATGCATTAGATGATGTAGGTATTACAGTGAACAAAAACACGATTCCATATGATCCGGAAAGCCCATTTGTAACAAGCGGCATCCGCATTGGCACTGCAGCAGTTACAAGCCGCGGCTTCGGCCTTGAGGAAATGGCTGAAATTGCTGAAATTATTGGCTTAACTTTAAAAAATGTTGATAATGAAGAAAAACTTGCGGAAGCTGCAAAGCGTGTCCAAGACTTAACATCTAAATTTACATTATATCCAACTCGATAATAGGCATTGTTTTAAAAAAAGGGGATCTCACACTTCATTTTTTGAGTGTTGGGCCCCTTTTTGTATGAGGGCGAGCCTCCTCTTGTCCTCCTTTCATTTTTCCTATACAATTTACTAGATAAACATCTTTCGACTAAAATAGGCAAATTTTTCTCTGAATCCGAAGATGATTTTTCTATTTGTACAAACTGGGCAACATACATAATGTGAGAACGCAGAAAAGGAGAGTTTAGATGGGAAAAATTCATGTTTTTGATCATCCGCTAATTCAACATAAGCTTACAATGATTCGCGATAAAAATACGGGTACGAAGGAGTTTCGCGAGCTAGTAGATGAAATGGCTAGTTTAATGGCGTTTGAAGCTACACGTGACCTGCCGCTCAAGGAAGTAACTGTTGAAACGCCAGTGGCAACAGCAAAAGCAAAAGTGCTTGCTGGCAAAAAGCTCGGTTTAATTCCGATTTTACGTGCAGGATTAGGCATGGTGGACGGCATTTTAAAGCTAATTCCTGCAGCAAAAGTGGGGCATGTCGGTTTATACCGTGACCCAGAAACATTGAAGCCGGTTGAATATTATGTGAAGCTTCCTTCAGACATCGAGGAGCGTGAGTTCATTGTCCTTGATCCGATGTTAGCAACAGGAGGCTCAGCAGCAGCAGCAATTACCTCTTTAAAAACTCGTGGTGCGCAGCATATCCGCTTAATGTGTGTCATTGCCGCCCCTGAAGGAGTTGAGGTTATTCAAAAAGAACATCCAGATGTTGATATTTATATTGCTGGATTAGATGAAAAATTAAATGATCACGGCTATATCGTTCCTGGTTTAGGTGATGCAGGCGATCGTTTGTTTGGAACAAAGTAATTGGAGTGAATGAAAATGTCAAAACGAATTAAAATTTTAACAACCTTTGGGACAAGGCCAGAGGCAATAAAAATGTGTCCGCTTGTGCTTGAGTTGGAAAAACGGTCAGATGAATTTGAATCAATTGTGGCGGTAACCGCCCAGCACCGCCAAATGCTTGATCAAGTTTTAGAAATTTTTAATGTGAAACCGGACTATGATTTAAACATCATGAAGGATCGGCAAACATTAGTGGGCGTAACGACTAAAGGGCTTGAAGGTTTGGATGCGGTAATAAAAGAGGTTAAGCCCGATATTGTGCTTGTACATGGTGATACAGCGACAACGTTTATCGCGAGCCTAGCTGCTTATTACAATCAAGTAGCAGTAGGCCATGTTGAAGCAGGCTTAAGGACTTGGAATAAATATTCGCCATTTCCAGAAGAGATGAATCGCCAATTAACTGGCGTAATTGCTGACCTTCATTTTGCGCCAACGGAAAAGGCTTTTGCAAACCTTATCGCGGAAAATAAAAAGCAAGAAGCGATTTTTATCACCGGAAACACAGCGATTGATGCCTTGAAAACGACTGTAAAAGATGATTATCATCATGACGTTCTTGAAAAAGTACAGGGTGGTAGACTTGTGCTAGTGACTGCTCATCGCCGTGAAAATCTTGGTGAGCCAATGCGTAGCATGTTTCGGGCGATTCGCCGCATTGTTGATGAGTATAGTGACGTACATGTCATCTATCCTGTGCATTTAAATCCCGCTGTTCGAGAAATTGCAAATGAAATATTGGGTGGACATGAGCGCATTCAGTTAATCGAGCCGCTTGATGTTATTGATTTCCATAACTTCGCTGCACGGGCCCATTTAATTTTGACTGATTCAGGCGGTGTCCAGGAAGAAGCACCATCGCTTGGTGTACCTGTCCTTGTGTTGCGTGATACGACAGAGCGGCCTGAAGGAATTGAAGCGGGAACATTGAAGCTTGCTGGAACAGATGAGGATACGATTTATCGCTTGGCAGCTGAATTGCTTACAGATTCGGATGAATATGAAAAAATGGCAAAGGCCTCCAATCCATATGGTGACGGCAACGCTAGCGCGCGCATTGCCGAAGCAATCCGCTACCGTTTTGGCCAAATAGGAGAGCGTCCTGAAGCATTTGTGGTGGGGCAACGTGTTCCAAAATAAAAATAGTAAAGCAGTACATGTTAGAAGTAAATCTACATGTGCTGCTTTTTTTTGGAAAATTAATGCAATCGGACAATAAAAGTCCCATTTTGGACAATAAGTGCCTTTACTTGGACAAAATAGTACGAAATCTGGACAATAAGTCCCCTGTATCGGACAATAAATCCGCTAAGTTGGGCATTCATTCACTACATAAAAATACCAATCAAGTGACACAATACCAAGTTAAGGAGTGTGTTGCCGAAATGTTAAAAATTTTAATAAGCGCATTGATGGGAGTTTATTTATTTTTGTGTAGTCAGCCGATATTAGTGGAATCTACGCAAATCAAAGCAACAGTACCAAAAATAAAACGAATAGACATAAATGTTGCCCCAAAAGAAGACGAAGTTCAAAAGTTCATCATCGAAGTGGAAAATATGGATGTCTTAAATAAAGTTAAAGACAGTCAGCCAAGTATAAAACTAGATAAAGTATTTAATACCGTTCTGCAAGGAGCCTCTATCAAAGCAACAGCAGCCGACATCGAAAAAATTAAGAGTCAGCCCGGTATTAAGCGAATCCATCCGATAACGACCTACAAAGTAGAGCTTGATAAAAGTGTGCCATTTATCGGAGGCACGCTCTTACGCGGCGAATTTGATGAAAACAACGAGCGGCTCACTGGCAAAGGTGTAAAAATTGGCGTCATCGATACAGGGATTGATTATACACACCCAGATTTACAACGGAACTACAAAGGGGGCTATGACTTAGTTGATGATGATGAGGACCCAATGGAGACGGTGAAGAGCCAAGGAGAAGCAACATTACATGGCACGCATGTGGCCGGGATTATTGGCGCAAACGGCAAATTCCTTGGGGTTGCACCAGATGCAGAAATCTATGCTTATCGCGCATTAGGACCAGGCGGCTATGGCACTTCTGACCAAGTGATTACAGCGATTGAAAAAGCTGTTAAAGATGGCATGGATATCATAAACCTTTCATTAGGAAGCTCTGTAAATGCCCCGGATTACCCAACAAGCATTGCTTTAGATAAAGCTGTCGAAATGGGAGTTGTCGCTGTAACATCTAATGGTAATTCTGGGCCAGGATTATGGACGGTCGGCTCGCCAGGTGCTTCCGAAAAGGCAATATCTGTAGGTGCTTCAACACCGCCGCTTGAAATTCCGGTGTTGCAGCTTGAATTGGTACCAAATAAATCGATCTTTTTACAGCCGCTCGGAGGCTCGGTGCCATGGAATGTAACGAAAAGTCATCGAATTGTTTACGGCGGCTTCGGTTCCGAAAAAGAGTTGCTGGATGATGTAAAAGACAACATCGTGCTAATGGAAAGAGGTGAGATTTCTTTTACAGATAAAGTAAAAAATGCCTATAACAAAGGAGCGAAAGCAGTTTTAATTTTTAATAATAAAGACGGACTTTTCTCAGGTGGGCTTGAAGAAGCTATAAAGATACCAGCGATAGCCTTATCTAGGGAAGACGGATTATTTTTGAAAAAGGAATTAGAAAAGGGACATAACTGGGTAAAAACAAAAGGGAAGCAAGTCAAAGACAGCTTGGCAAATTTCAGCTCAAGGGGGCCAGTCACACATACGTGGGCAATCAAGCCTGATGTTGTTGCTCCGGGTGTAAAAATTAATAGCTCCATCCCCGATGGCTATGTTTCGCTGCAGGGAACATCCATGGCCGCACCCCATGTAGCTGGGGCAGCGGCATTAATCCTCCAAGCGCATCCAGACTGGAATCCAGAACAAGTAAAAGCAGCGTTAATGAATACAGCAAGACCGATTTTTGACGATGCGGGTAAACAATATAACCCATATGAACAAGGGGCGGGGCGCATTCAAGTTGATAAAGCGGTTAAGGCTAATGTGCTTGCTTATCCGGGAACGCTGGCATATGGTGCTTTTGAAAAAACAGGAGATGTAAGAGAGCGCGCGCTTAACATAACGATAGAAAACAAATCAAATAAAGTACAAAAGATATCATTTCAAGCGCCGAAAATCGAAGAAGGAATCAAATGGAAACTGCCGCTTTCATTATATTTGCAGCCATTGGAAAAAAGGCAGGTAGCAGCATCTCTTTTCGTCGACACTGAAAAAATAATAGAAGGAACTCATTTTGGGAGTTTAAAAATGATATCAACAAGTGATGGAGAAATTGATTTGCCGTATTTATTTATCATTGGTGATGCAAATCATCCTCGTGTAATGGGCTTTTCATTTGAAAAGGAAAATACCGAAAACAAGAAGGAGGATGCTTATAAATATGAGGTTTATTTGCCGGAACGCGCGGATGAATTAGGTATAGCTCTTTTCGACCCGTTAACATTAAATTTCGTAGGATTTTTGCTGCATGAAAGGAATGTAAAACGTGGTCTCTTAGAGGTTGTAAAACAGCGCGAAGAAATCCCATTTGCCGATGGCGTCTATAAAGTAGTTGTTTATGCTATTCAAAATGGCCGTGAAACTGCAGAGGAAAATACAATTATAATTGGTGAAAAAGGAGGGTGAAGTAATCCCCCAGATAATTTGACATCCATGTGACAATTTTCACTAAAATGGATTGACATTAAAAGGGGCCTATTGTATGCTAAAAAAGGTGTGAAAAGGGGAAATAATCTGTTGTATTTTCAGTGTATTTAAAAAAATTACCAAAGGAGCGTTTTCCTTGTCTGATGAGAAACGGTCTAGAAATCCTTACAAGGCAATGGCACTCATGTCTGCCATTTCCGCGCAACTAGTCGGTTCGATTTTAATAGGTTTATTCTTTGGGAAATGGTTGGATGGGAAATTAGGAACGTTGCCATTATTTTTACTTGTTGGCCTGTTTCTTGGACTAGCTACTGGCATCTATAGCATGTTGCGTCTTATTAAAACCTTTACAGGTGACAAGGATAATAAATAAAGAATAATTAACATATGATAACCTCATCGATAGCCTCAAAGGGAGCCATGATGATTAAAGAATACAAACAAATCTTCATTAGAGAACTAAAGATTATTATTAATCTACTAGCAATTTTTGTAATCGGTTGGGGCTTCACACCATATCCACATATTTTTTTAGGGCTAATACTAGGAACAGTTATCAGTACATACAATTTATGGTCGATGCATAGCAAAGTCAACAGGCTAGGTCAAACGATCGTTGACAATGCTAACAAAAAAGAAGATGAAAAGAAAAAGAGAATGCGTTCTCTTGGAGCTTTGAACCGTCTAGCAGCTGCTTCACTTGCAGTTGTTATTGCTATGCGCTATCCTGATACATTTAACGTAATAGCCGTGATAATAGGATTAATGACAAACCATTTCGTCATTATGATAGATTTTCTTTTTCAATCCATTAGGAAAAACTGAAAGAGAGGTGAAACAACTTGGAACATGGTGCTCCAATAGTAACATTTTTAGGACTTCAATTTAATTTATCTAACGTCCTTATGATCACTGTTGCCTCTGTAATTGTATTCCTACTCGCAACTGCTGGTGCGAAAGCCGTACAACTCCGCCCGACTGGGATGCAAAATTTTATGGAGTGGGTTTTGGACTTCGTCAAAGGCATCATCGGGAATACAATGGACTGGAAAACAGGTGGTCGTTTCCTAACATTAGGTGTAACAATCATTATGTATATCTTTGTATCAAATATGTTAGGTCTCCCATTCGCAGTCTCGATTGATGGCGTTCTGTGGTGGAAATCACCGACAGCTGACCCAACAATCACATTAACTTTAGCTGTAATGATTGTAGGTCTATCACATTATTACGGGATTAAGTTAACAGGGGCAAAACATTATGGAGGAACATTCTTCTCTCCAATGAAGTTTTTATTCCCACTAAAAATTATTGAAGAGTTTGCAAACACTCTAACTCTTGGTCTGCGTCTTTATGGTAACATCTACGCAGGTGAAATTTTACTAGGTTTACTAGCAGGATTAATGTCAAGCGGTATCGGAGGCGCACTAGGCGGTATTTTACCGATGCTAGCATGGCAAGGATTTAGTATTTTCGTTGGTACAATCCAAGCATTTATTTTTACAATGTTAACAATGGTTTATTTGTCTCACAAAGTGAGCACGGACCATTAATATAAAAATTTTATTATTATAAAACTTTTCATAGGAAAAAGGGAGGACTTTTAAATGAATTTAATAGCAGCTGCAATTGCGGTAGGTTTAGCGGCACTAGGTGCTGGTATTGGTAACGGTCTTATCGTTGGCCGTACTGTTGAAGGGATTGCTCGTCAACCAGAACTTCAAGGTAGACTTCAAACTACAATGTTCATCGGGGTTGCGTTAGTTGAAGCATTACCGATTATCGGGGTAGTTATCGCGTTTATCGTAATGGGTTCTTAATAGCGCATTACAAACCGATTTTGTTCATAATGGCGAAAGATCGATCTAAGCGAGATCCTTCGCCATTCCTTTATCTAGCATTAGTTATTTGCTAAATCGCATTATTCATTTTCATTATGGATAGGCACGTATTGAAAGGAGTGAAATACAGTGTCATTAGACTTTTTAGTATTAGGTGCAGCTGGCGCACTTGGCGGTATTAACACAGGTGATATCGTTGTTCAGCTTGTATCGTTTATCATCCTATTACTTTTACTTCGTAAGTTTGCATTCGGCCCATTAATGGGTATTATGAAAAAACGTGAAGAGCATATTGCTAACGAAATCGATGCAGCAGAAAAAAGCCGTAAAGAAGCGCAAGAATTTGCAGCTCAGCAGGCAGAAGCTTTAAAAGCTGCACGTCAAGATGCCGCAGATTTAATTGAAAGTGCGAAGAAGCTTGGCGAGCAACAACAAAAGGATATCGTTGAAGCAGCAAAAGTTGAAGCAACACGTATTAAAGACGCTGCAGTAAAGGAAATTCAGCAAGAAAAAGAGCAAGCGATTGCAGCTTTACGTGAACAAGTTGCTTCATTATCTGTACTAATTGCATCTAAAGTGATTGAAAAAGAGTTAAGTGAACAAGATCAACAAAAATTGATCAATGAGTACATTAAAGAGGTAGGCGAAGCGCGATGAGTCAAAATGCTGTTGCAGGTCGCTATGCTGTAGCCCTTTACAATCTCGCAAAAGAGCAAAACCAATTAGATCAATTAGAACAAGAGCTCAAGGTTGTTGAGAAAGTAGTAGCCGAAAATCCACAATTTCTAACAATCTTAAAACATCCAAAAATCGCGAAAGATACGAAAAAGGCATTAGTAAAAGAAGTGTTCAAAGATGCGTCACAAACAGTGATTAACACGATTCTTCTTTTAATCGATCGCAAGCGCGAAGATTTACTTCTTGAAATTGCTGAACAATATTTTCTATTGGCAAATGATGCACGCGGCATTGCGGATGCTAAAGTATTCTCTGTCCGCGCGTTAACAGCTGATGAAGAACAAGCACTTTCAGAAGTTTTTGCAAAGAAAATTGGCAAATCAGAACTACGTATTAATAATATCATTGACGATAGCCTAATCGGCGGCGTCAAGCTAAGAATCGGTAATACAATTTATGATGGCAGTGTTAAAGGTAAATTGGAACGTATTGAACGTCAATTACTAACTGCACAACGCTAGAGGTTAGGGGTGAAATTCATGAGCATCAAAGCAGAAGAAATTAGTGCACTGATAAAAAAGCAAATTGAAAACTATCAGTCTGAAATCGAAGTGAATGATGTTGGTACTGTAATCCAAGTTGGTGACGGTATCGCACGTGCTCATGGTCTTGATAACGTAATGTCAGGAGAACTTGTTGAATTCTCTAACGGAGTAATGGGTCTTGCCCAAAACTTAGAAGAAAACAACGTTGGTATCGTTATTCTAGGACCATATACAGAAATTCGTGAAGGTGACGAAGTTCGTCGTACAGGCCGTATTATGGAGGTTCCTGTTGGTGAGCAATTATTAGGACGTGTTGTAAACTCATTGGGTATGCCGGTTGACGGCCTAGGCCCAATAGAAACAACAGAAACTCGTCCAATTGAAGTAAAAGCATCAGGCGTAATGGATCGTAAATCAGTACATGAACCATTACAAACTGGTATTAAAGCGATCGATGCTCTAGTTCCAATCGGACGCGGACAACGTGAGTTAATCATCGGTGACCGCCAAACTGGTAAAACATCAGTAGCAATCGATGCAATCCTAAACCAAAAGAACGAAAATATGATTTGTATTTACGTTGCAATTGGTCAAAAGGAATCAACGGTACGTGGTGTTGTTGAAACATTACGTAAAAATGGTGCATTAGACTACACAATCGTAGTAACGGCATCTGCATCACAACCAGCTCCACTATTATACCTTGCTCCATATGCAGGTGTATCAATGGGTGAGCATTTCATGTATAACGGTAAGCACGTATTAATCATCTATGATGATTTATCAAAACAAGCAGCAGCATACCGTGAACTTTCATTATTATTACGTCGTCCTCCAGGCCGCGAAGCGTATCCAGGGGATGTATTCTATCTACACAGCCGCTTGTTAGAGCGTGCAGCAAAATTGAACGATGAATTAGGCGCCGGCTCTATGACAGCCCTACCATTTATCGAAACACAAGCTGGTGACGTTTCTGCGTACATTCCAACGAACGTTATCTCAATCACAGATGGACAAATCTTCTTACAATCAGACTTGTTCTTCTCAGGGGTACGTCCAGCGATTAACGCAGGTTTATCAGTATCTCGCGTAGGGGGATCTGCGCAAATTAAAGCGATGAAAAAGGTATCTGGTACATTACGTCTAGACCTTGCTTCTTACC
Organism: Bacillus sp. (in: firmicutes); assembly: GCA_012842745.1. Taxonomy (NCBI): domain Bacteria; kingdom Bacillati; phylum Bacillota; class Bacilli; order Caryophanales; family Bacillaceae; genus Bacillus; species Bacillus sp. (in: firmicutes). Next base: position 103,483 of record DUSF01000044.1, read on the forward strand.
GTGAGTTAGAAGCGTTCGCTCAATTCGGTTCAGACCTTGATAAAGCAACACAAGCAAAATTAAACCGTGGTGTTCGTACTGTAGAAGTATTGAAGCAAGGTTTAAACAAGCCACTTGCCGTTGAAAAGCAAGTAGTCATCCTTTATGCATTAACAAAAGGCTTCCTAGATGATATTCCAGTAGTAGACATTCAACGTTTCGAAGAAGAGCTTTTTGCATGGATTGATATGAACCGCAAAAAAGAGATTTTTGATCATATTACAAGCACAAAAGATTTACCTGCTGATACAGACATGGCAGCGGCAATTAATGACTTTAAAAAGACATTTGCAATTTCTGAATAAATAAAATTTACAAATAAAAAAAGGTGGTAGGCCTTAGCCTGCCCCTTGTCCCCTGAATAAAAAGGTGGTGAAAACGAGTGGCTTCATTACGCGATATAAAAGGCCGTATTACATCGACAAAGAAAACGATGCAAATTACGAAAGCGATGCACATGGTATCTGCTTCTAAGTTAAGTCGTGCTGAAGAAAACGCAAAGTCATTTTATCCTTATATGGAAAAAATGCAAGAGGTTGTTGCTAGCATAGCACTTGGAAGTAAAGGTGTTCGTCATCCAATGCTTGAGTCAAGACAAGTGAAAAAGACTGGTTATCTAGTGATTACATCTGACCGTGGTTTAGCAGGCGCTTATAACAGTAACGTTTTACGTGCGGTTTTACGGCAAATTCAAGAACGTCATAAATCAACTGATGAATACGCAATCGTTGCAATTGGCCGTATTGGACGTGACTTTTTTAAGAAAAGAAATATGCCAGTTGCGAAGGAAATCACTGGTTTAGCAGACCAGCCAGTATTCTCAGATATTAAAGACATTGCTAGCCAAGCGGTTGGAATGTTTTCAGATGGTGCTTATGATGAACTTTATATGTATTACAACCACTTCGTTAGTGCAATTCAACAGGATTTATCGGTGAGAAAACTATTACCGTTAACTGAAATTGCTGAAGGTGATACGAAGCTAAGTTCATATGAGTATGAACCATCTCAAGAAGAAATTTTAGAAACACTGCTTCCGCAGTATGCTGAAAGTTTAATATATGGAGCGCTGCTCGATGGTAAGGCTAGTGAACATGCTGCACGTATGACAGCGATGAAAAGTGCGACTGATAACGCTGGAGAGCTTATCGATTCACTTACACTATCATACAACCGTGCACGTCAGGCTGCCATTACCCAAGAAATTACCGAAATTGTCGGTGGTGCAGCAGCTTTAGAATAGTGTGATCTAAGTAAAGTAGTACTTAGTTAGAACGGAATGTTCACAGTGGACAAATCTGTTAGGAGGAAAAGCGATGAATAAAGGACGCATAACAGCAATTTTGGGTCCAGTTGTAGACGTTAAATTCGAAAGCGGCAAGCTTCCTGAATTATACAACGCCCTAAGAATTGAACATAAAGCGCGTACTGAATCTGAAGTTGACATCAATTTAACTTTAGAAGTTGCCCTTCATCTTGGTGACGATACAGTACGTACAGTTGCGATGGACTCTACTGACGGTTTAATTCGCGGAATCGAAGCAGTAGATACAGGCGCACCAATCTCAGTACCAGTTG
>DUSF01000045.1 GCA_012842745.1 Bacillus sp. (in: firmicutes)
ACAAGCTATCTAAATAATACCCCAGTCCTCGGCCTTGTAAAAGGTGGGGACTATTTGTCTTGGAGTATCTTAATAATAACTTAATCCTCATCTACGGAGTAGGTGGGGATAGTTTGACGCTTACCTTAGTTTGAAAGAACGCTGAACGTCGCCACTAGGGGAAATTTGGCATAACAAAATAAGCCCTACTGCAACAGCGGGCTGGCGAAATATGGATTTGGGTGAAATGTCAAACGTGTATACTTTTATCGGGGATCTGATAGCCTAACGTTTCTAGGTATCGTAATGCCATTTCTTCCGTGATCTGAGGTGCATAAGTTGGTTTTGGCTTGGAGTCTATTTTGTACAACTCTTCGTTAAATGGCTCATTTTTATCTAGCATATGGTAAATACAAACGAGTAACTTATGTGCGATCGCTATAAGCGCTTTTTTGTGACCTCTACGCTTCTTAATTTGATCATAACGGATTTTGAAGTAAGGATACTTTTTACTTTTAATAGCAGCATTGGCACATTGAACTAGTAACGGTTTGATATATACGCCAGCTCATGAAACACGGACTGATTTTTTCTTTCCGGCACTTTCATTGTTTTGCGGAGTAAGTCCTGCCCAGGAACATAGATGTTTATCGGAAAGAAATACAGACATATCAATACCAATTTCGCCAAGAATAGCAATAGCCGTAAAGATATCTTTGATGCTTGGTAACGATAAAATCAATTCGATTTGTGGCATATAGGGTTGAGCTAATTTTAAAACAACGGATTCAATTTCAGCGATATGCTTCTCAATGCCTTCCATATGGTCAAGGCATACGCGCATTTTATCCGCTTGTGGTTCCGTCAAATACCCTTGAATAGATTTTACAATGGTGTCTGTTTTGTCTTTCATTTTTCCGTGTAGCATCGACGAAACATCAAAATCTGTATCATCTGGATGGTCAAGGATGTGGTTAATAATTCGCATAGAACTTACACCAAAAGTATCCGAAACTACACTGGAAATCATAATGTTGGAAACGGTAAGCGAGTTTTGAACACGATTTTTCTCGCTCGACTTAAAATTGATAAGTTTAAACCGATACCGCGTTAAATCTCGTATTTGACGAATGGGTAGTGGCGGAATAAAACTGCCGGGAACCAAGCCGTGTTTGTGTAGGTCGCAAAGCCAAATCGAATCTTTTTTATCGGTTTTCTTACCGCGTATACCTTTAACATATTTTGGGTTAGCCACAACAACTTCACAATCGTGCTCCAAAATATTAAACACTGGGTGCCAATACTTGCCTGTAGACTCCATACAGACATGTTTACAAGATTGCGATTTTAGCCAATCTAAAAGTTGGTGTAGACCCTCGGTGAATGTGGAAAATTGCTTGGTTTGGTATTCCGTAACCCCCGATTTGTTCGTCTTACCAACCGTAGCAACAACAAACTTTTTGTGGACATCAATGCCACAGCAGATAGGGTAAACAATTTTAAGCATAAACACATCCCCTCACAATTTATCGTGGATAAAACAGACATTGACTGTTTGCCATGTCATAAACGGGAATTGTTTACACAAAGATTAGTTTACGTGCTCGATGGCACACATATTTGTACTTGAAGACAGCAAACGGCACATCTTTCTATGCGGGCAGCTGGGAGCTGCACCACTCACCTCCCCGTGCTCTGTAGTGTATCTGCTTATCCAATTACATTATAACAGCCATCACTAGAGGAGGAGAGTAAATTCTCTTTCATTAAATTTTTGTGCCTTAAGCGTAGCGAAAGGAATGATGCTTTCTATGAGTAAACACAAAAGACCAACACCTTGGGAAGATGATTAGGGAGTGATAATAATTTGGACTTAAAAGAATTTGATTTAGATTTACCATATCTGGTTAATGAGGCAAAAATTCAGTCGATTATGAAGGACAGAGGTTGCTCGTATCAAGAAGCTACAAAATTTGACTATGAGCAAAATTGGAAGGAACTACGCCGTTCTTTTAGACTGGAAACAAGATGCATGACTTCCATGTTCGAGAGGCTTTTTGGTAAATTAAAAACAGAGGACTGTTGGAAAATACTTGTCGAGTGTGTATCAGATATAAAAGAAGAGCGAGTCTTAAATTTCTCTGGAGTATGCACAGTTCAAGTAAAGTTTGGAGTCAACGATTTTCTAGAGAGTGATGAATATAATAAAAAAGTTGCTACCCTTGAACTACTAATACAAGGTATAAGGAAGGTGGTTCAAAAATATGGTTGGAATGAAGACTCATTCAATCATGTCTACTCATTAATTAAGGAAACGCAATATATAAATGAGTGGGTTTGGAAGAAACCAGTTAAGAGTCCAGATGGTAAGTACGTGGCTGAAGTTATTTGTCAACATAATATTAAAAGTATGGATATCTCTATTCTTGTTAAAGAAAAGGGAGGGAGTCAAGCCATCAAGAAGAATAGCATAATTTCGGAGTTGCCAGATGAATTTGCATATGCAAAGCATTTAGGTCAGCTTCAATGGCTCTCAAACTTTGAAGTCGTTTTGATTAACAAAAAAGGAGACCATAGTTGGTCTACTCTTGTTGATTGAGAATAACCAATTAGATTCTTCTTTTGGTGGGGCTACCTAGTGCCGAATGAACCATCACTCAACTAAGAACAAATTTAACCATTGTAATACCCTTATAAAGATTTCTTCGTTTTATTTGTATGCGCATAAATGCTTGAATTTAATATCCTAAATAACTTTACTCCGTTACATTGAACAGGTCAATTATGGTCAGATGTCGCCATGATTGACCTGTTTTTTGTTATCTTCGCTTTCTTACGGTTTTTTCAAAAGAAATTGCAATAATGTAAATAACCGCAACGATAGATACGGTGAAAGTACTTGGTCGCAACTATATTGCAACATAGTCCAACCACTAATATCGAACAGATGTTGTTCAAGGAAGCAATGAATTATCATCAATATGTCGTGAGTTTGGCGAAATATGCCTTGCCTACAAGTGTGTTATGTGCTGAATACGCCTTGTTAGAGAAGGAAGATACGATGGAAATACGGGTGGGCGAACATGTAGGTTTGAGCGAGGCTGTCTGTCAGGAAAATCATAGTGAAAGGGATCAAGATGAGAGTAGGGAATGGCTAGAAGAAAAAGCCGAGGATGACTATGCCTATGAAGTATTTTCCGATTTGAATCTATCTCAAGGCCATTATGAAGAACTTGATTTACGTTATAGTGATTTTCGCAAGAGTGATTTATCATATAGCCGTTTAAATGGCTGTTTGTTGATAGGGGCGAATTTAAAATGGTGCAACATGACCGAAAGTAACTTGAGTGATAGCTTCATTCATGAAGCAAACTTTAGCGATAGTGTGTTGAAACAGGCAAACTTTCAAAGGGCGGAAGGTGCAAGTGGCTTACCTGATCCAACAACTTGGGACATGCCAGGCTTTCTTCCCGTTTCTTTCGAAGGTGCTGATTTAGAGGGAGCGAATTTTGAAGATGCTGTTCTTCAAGGAGCGAGTTTTGTCGGGGCAAATCTTAAGGATGTTAACTTCACGAGGGCAAACCTTGAAAAAGCGGTTTTTTCTAAAGAAGCGGAAGAAATGCTCGTTCTAGATGACAAACAAAAAGCAGGCATTATTTGGAGGTAGAGGATGAACTATTTTATCTTGAGACAGGATGAACGAATTTCTCACGCGGTCGAGCCGATAGGACTCTCGCAGGT
>DUSF01000046.1 GCA_012842745.1 Bacillus sp. (in: firmicutes)
CGATTGATGCGGCCGGCATTGAAGTACATGGTAACTGGTGGGATATGGATTTTCGGGTATTACAGCATGGTGAAGTCGTCGGTAAAGTGAGTAAGGAGTGGTTCACTTGGGGCGATAGCTACAAGGTTCAAATAATGAATGAAGAGATGGAAGCCATCATGATTGCGCTTGTTGTCGCAATTGATTGTGTGAAGGCTGACCAAGCAGCTGCTTCCTCTGGAGCGACGATTTAACGTAGGGACATATAATATATATGAAATGCTGACGGGCTTTATTTAGAAATTAGTGGGGAATTACGAAAGAATTCCCTGCTTTTATTATCTAATTCCAATAAACTCTCCATTTTCAGGTACTGAAATGATATTTTCTAATTGGTTTTGTTTTAGATAATTTCTAACCTCTTCACGTTTTAATAGGCAGTGATTCCAAGATTCCATATGGGAAATGATTAGTTTTGTATGTGGTGATGTTTTGTTATATTTTTAATATCGGCAATTCCCATAGTGATTGGCTGACCTTCTAAGAAACGTGCCTCTCCCGCAAAAACAATTGCAGCATCAGGGGAAAAATGTTTCAAATTATATTCAATATCCGAATACCATACACTATCCCCAATAATATATAAGGTTGGCTCATCCTTTGTTCTTAAAATAAATCCGGAAACGGGACCCATTGCTTCTGCTAGTTAGCCATGACCGTGTCTTCCTTCCGTTCGTCTTAATTCAATCCCCTGCCAAACAAATTCTCTCTCTATTGCTATGACATGCTCAAATCCTTTATTTTTTATTAACAGTTCATCCGCAGGCTGGCAAAATAAAGGTAGATGCTTAGGTAAACTTGCAATGGCCTGGTCATCGAAATGATCACGGTGTGAGTGTGTAACAATAATAGCATCAATATTAATTAGTCTCTCTAGGTCAACTGGTAATGAAGATAAAGGGTTATTTAGATGTTGGTTAAGGGCATTAGGAACAGGTGCAAGTGTTCCTTGTTCGCTAAACATAGGATCTAAAAGGAATTTTAGACCTTTATAAGTAATCAGATGTGTTGCATGGCGTATTAAATGAATTAGCATAGATTGTTTCATCCTCCTAAATTCGTTTTCCAGGTTATTGTATACTCCCTACATTTTTACTTACAGTATCTGATGAAAAGGATATTTGCTCTTTTGTTTCAGCATGAAAGAAATTATGTAACTAAACTCGCTTTGAATCATTTACAATACATTTAGAAAACGTTTACTGTTTTTTTGAGGGGGAAATGGCATGGATGAAATTGACTTTCAAATTCTCGAAGTATTAAAAGAAAACTCCCGTAAAACTTGGAAGGAAATCGGAGAATTAATCCATATGACAGGCCAGGCGGTGGGTAATAGAATTCGCAGGATGGAAGAAGAGGGGATTATTGAGCAATATACCATTGCAGTGAATGAATTAAAGCTTGGAAAGAGTATACAAGCATTTATAATGATTTTTCTAAAATCAAATCAACACGTTGAATTTCAAAAGTACCTAAAAGAAAATACAGATATAAAAGAAGTTCACCGCATAAGTGGTGAAGGATGCTATATGATTAAAGCAAGCGTTTCCGATCAGTTTGCATTAAATCATATACTTGATGAGATACTCAAATTTGCTAACTACAGAGTTAATATATCCATAGGGAAAATAAAATAGATGCTTGTTAGAGGGGGTTACAGATATTTCAGTAGAAAAAACTGCATCTTGAGTAGGTGGGGTGAACCGCATCATAAGTGATGGTCAACACAATTAGAAAAGAAATAGTACCCGATAGTAGCTTTATTAGTAGATTAAGGCGATAGTGATAATCGTGCAGCGGATATAAAGTGTTAGACTGTGGATTGTTGAAACCTTTTGAGCCACAATATCGGCAGCTTTCGTAAAGTGATTCTTTGTAATTATTATAGTATGCTCCTGTTGTGCCGCAAAGCTATTGTCAGGTACACATAAAGTCCACCCATCCGACAAGCTCAACGACATATCCAGCACCTGTAGATAAAAAGGGCTCGATTGTAATGACCATGCCCTCTTTCAATACACGTTTATCATGCTTGTTATAAACGGGTAGAATATCATTGGGGGTCTCGTGCAGGGATTTCCCAATACCGTGACTACACAAATTCCTAATAACATTATAGCCGCCTTTTGTAGCCTTGATTTCAATAATCCTTCCGATTTCGTTCAATTTAACTCCATGTTTAAGTGAAGAAATGACTTTCATCATCGTATTGTGTGTGTATTCACATAGACGCAATGAGGATGAACTTTTTTCACCTCCCTTGTAATCCCATCTGGTTTGACAGGTGGGCCTTTTTTTGCTTACTTCTAAACACCTGAGTTCACCTTGATAAATTTAAAATGGAATGTTATCAAAAAAGCACCTCTTAACATCGAATGTTTAGGTCTAATAAAAAACATACAAAACGTTAATATAGTATTAACAATCATCTGGTTTAATTGAACTGTAAACTATAAATCTACTAGGAGGATTTTTTAGATGATTAATAAGAAACTTGCGAAAAAAGGGGCTACTTTAGCACTTGCATTAGCTATTACTGTTCCAGCAGTAACACCAGTAGTAGCGGCTTCTCAGGAAAATATTAAAATTGAATCTGTTAGATTTAATGGAATGGCAGCACCTACTACTATTGATGAAATGGTAAAAACATATACAAATGCAACCGTTGATGTGAAATATATCAATGGAAAGGTAAAAACATTTCCACTGTCTTACAACTACCTATTTAAATCGGAAGATAAGGTAGCAACAGTTAAAGGTGAAAAAATTCCTGCGGGTACACCCATTGATGTAAATGGAAATCCAATTAAGGATCCAAGCAGCACAAACGGAGGCTACTTTGTCTCCGATGCTCCGGATTCAAACAGCTTATTAATGCCTATTAATGGTAAACTATATATGATTACACATTATGAATATCAAACTATTGATGCTGCTGGTAAATCAGCATACGGTTTAGTACCAGCATCTATGTCTTTAACTGAGTTGGAACAGGACAAAAAAACAGGTGAACTCAAAACTGTAAAAGTAGAAAAAATTGATTTTTCAGCTGTAAATGGACTTTGGATTCCATGTAACGGATCATTATCTCCATGGAATACACATTTAGGTTCTGAAGAGTACGAACCAGATGCACGTCTTTTCTTAGACCCAACTTCGAAAGTAAGAAGTCAAGTTGAAACATTCGCTCAATTCTATTTCGGAGATAAAGCAAAGGCTAATCCTTATTTCTATGGCTACACTCCTGAAATTACAGTAGGTAAGAATGGTAAAACATCCGTTGTAAAACATTACAGTACAGGACGTTTCTCTCATGAGTTAGCTAAAGTAATGCCTGATAACAAAACTGTTTTTTACGGGGATGATGGTGGTAATACAGGAATGTTTATGTATGTAGCTGACAAAGAAAAAGATTTATCATCAGGTACATTATATGCAGCTACATTTAAACAAACAGGTATTGAAAACGGCGGCTCAGGAGATTTACAATGGATTAATTTAGGGCATGCAACGGATAAAGAAGTGAAAAATATTATTGAAAGCGGGATTACATTCAATGATATTTTTGAAACTTCAGATGCTCCTAAAGAAGGTTTCACAGCTATTAAAACATACTCAAATGAAGGAAAAGTTGAATACCTAAAACTTAAACCTGGCAAAGAAAAAGCAGCAGCCTTCCTTGAAACTCGTCGATATGCGGCTATTCTTGGTGCGACTACAGAATTCAATAAAATGGAAGGTGTAGCGCTAAACGAAAAGGACAAGAAAGTGTATATTGCAATTTCCGATCAAAGTAAGGCTATGGAAAAAGATTCAACAGGAAAAGACCCAGCAGACCATATTCAATTGCCAAAAATTAAAGCTGGTGTAACTTATCAATTAGACTTACAAGGTGGCCAAAAAGATAGTCAAGGAAAGACAATTAATAGCTCATATGTAGCACTATCTATGAATGGATTGGTAGTAGGTGAAGACCTTCCTGCTCCTGATGCATATGGAAACACTGCGAATGTAGATAAAGTAGCGAATCCAGATAACCTAAGTTACTCTGAAGCAATGAGAACACTCTTTATTGGTGAAGATAGTGGTGCCCACACAAATAACTACGTTTGGGCTTATAATGTTGATACTAAAGAATTAGATCGAATTTTATCTGTTCCAGCAGGAGCAGAGGCAACTGGATTATTTGCTGCTGATGACCGTAATGGATTCTCATACATTCTCAGTAATTTCCAGCATCCTGGTGATGAAGTGGATGGTAAGTCCATTACAGCTGTTAATAAAGAAGAACTACTTAAAGCAATTGATGAACAAATTGGTATTAATAAAACAGGCGGTATTGGTTATATCTCTGGTCTGCCATCTTTAACAAAAATGCCAGATTTCTCTTCATCTGGTAAAAAGGGTAACTGATTCTGTAATATCAATTATTGGTAAAACAGAAGCTAAATCAGTAGTGAAATTGTATATTAATGAAAAATACATGCAGCAGACAAAAGCTGATAAAAATGGAAACTATAAGTTTAAAATAACTAAGCTAAGCGCAGGTACAAAAATTAAGGTAACATCTACTGATGAAGCTGGTTATGAAAGTGTTGCAAGCACTACTACAGTAATTGATTAAACGGCTACAAATGCTCCAAAGCTAGATAAAGTAACAGCAAGTAAGTCAACAGTTTATAAGGGCAATATTCTCCGATGTTGGGATATTGTCCTTTTTACTATTTGAGAGGGGTATTTATTTTCCTTCCATTTTCACATGGGATTGATTGGCATTTGGCTCGCCATCACAATCGATGAATGGACGCGGGGGATTATCATGTCTTTCAGATGGCGAAGTAAAAAGTGGGAAAAGTATGCACTTGTCCCTACTGAGAATAAGTCAGTCCCAGTGGTTGGAATAGAGTCTGCCTAGATCTCTCTCACCCTATGGCGATTCCGTCTGTTTAATAGGAGAGTTATTCAGTAAAGGAACAGGATAGCAAAGCGCTTTATCGTCAGCAGTTCCTATTCTTAATGTAAAGTATTACTATGTGTGATATAAAACACATTACTTAAAAGACAATCACTATATACTAAATATGTCTAATAATTTCAAAAATTCCTTAATATAATTAATGAAAAAATCAACAAAATTCCCCCTAAATTATTTAAACGGAGGATGACAATGGCTAAACGAATGGGCTTGACGGGAAAGATTTCTATTATTGTTGTTGCGATTGTGTTTGTGAGCATTAGTATTTTAACATTGATTAGCTACCGAACCATTTTTGACTCGGTTGAACGAGCAGCAGGAATAGAATTGACTGGCTGCGCTAATATCACGATTGGCCTTCTAAAACCTGATGAAGTAAAAGCATTAGTAAAGGGGGACACATCCTTAACAGATAAAGTAAGTCAGACGATTAGCTGGACAACTAAGCAAAAGCCTATTTTTGAGAATCAATATATTCTTTCGTTAGATGGAAAAATTCTCGTTCCCGATCAAAATTTGAAAAAACAGGGCTTTAATGCAGGAGATGATTTTTACATAGACAAGGATGCTATTAATAATCTTTTGGCATTACGAACAAAAACATTTTCCCATATTTACAAATATGGCGGAATGGAAAGAATCACTGGGTATGCACCTATTTTCGAAGATAATGACGAAAGCAAGGATATTATCGCAATTAATGCAATCGACTTTGAAACCTCAATTATTAAAGAGCGAACTTTGGAAATGATGTGGAAGAATATTCTATTTGGGATTCTCTTACCACTTATTTCCGGTTTAATAACTTTTATTATTGTTCGAAAAATGATGTCCCCAATGGTAAAAATTATCCAATATGCAAAACAGATTGCAAATGGGGATTTAACGGCGCAACCACTAGATGTTAAAAGCAAGGATGAGCTTGGGCAGCTAGCCAAAGGTTTCAATACGATGATAGCAAATTTAAAAACAATCATTGAAAAAGTTTTAACAAATTCTGAACAAGTGGCATCAACGGCCGGGCAAGTATCCGTAAGTGTAGAGGAAATCAATAAAGCAACAGATCATATAGCTGTATCGGTTCAATCTATTGCCCAAGGATCATTTGAACAGGTTAATAGTTCAAATGAAGTAAATTTCATTTCTAAAGGAATTTCAACTGAAATGGATCAGATTGTATATAAAGTATCCTCTGTAACGGAATCTTCAAACACGGCTTCAACGATAGCGATTAATGGAAATGATGCGATAGTAAAGGCTATCAATCAAATGGGGATTATAGGAAAGCAATCATCGTATATGGAAGAAGCAATCAATTCACTTAATAAAAAATCACAGGAGATTGGAAAGATTATTTCACTAATAACCGACGTAACCAACCAAACAAACCTACTCGCTCTAAATGCAGCGATTGAGGCTGCCAGAGCAGGTCAACAAGGAAAAGGGTTTGCGGTTGTCGCTGCTGAGGTTCGTAAATTAGCTGAACAATCTGGTAACGCTGCAACCCAGATAAGTAAATTAATTAAAGAAATTCAAAACGAAACAAATCGTGTCGTTGCGACAATGGATAATAGTGAACAGATGGTAACAAGTGGAATTGGGATGGTTGAAAATGCAGGCAAATCATTTAATGAAATAGCTACATCGATTGAAAAAGTAACTTCACAAATTCAAGATGTTTCGCTTGCAGTGACAAATATTAATACTGGTATTCAAAGAATGTCCAAAAAATATGAAGAAATCACCAATATTTCAAATAGCTCAGCAGAAATGACTCAGCAAATAGCTGGTACAACGGAAGAACAAACTGCATCGATGCAAGAGATATCAGCAGCGACGAATCTATTGGCAAAAATGGCAATTGAATTAAAAGATGCTGTGGCATTTTTTAAAGTATCTTCAAAGTAATAGCTTATTATATTAAGAGCGTGGTGACGTATAGTACATAATTAGTAAGAGGCTGACCCCTTTTTTGAGTCAGCCTCCCTATTAAATGTCATTTGCTTTATTCTTCTTTATAAAATCGTTCCCCGGTTTCTGGGTTGAAATAAACGACTAATCTTTTATTTGTAGTTGGATCAATTGATATCTCATTTGTTCGAACGAAGCCTTTAAGCACTTGTTGTCCGTGTTTTGCTTTAAAGCGGCGGTCCCAAATAAGCCGGGATCCGAAGATTAAAATAAGCAGAACAAGGAATTGTATACCAAGCCTATTATCCAAATCATCGGTTATTCTCTTTCTATAATAACGGCTGTTCCATAGGCAATAATTTCACTCATATTCTGTCCGATTTCACCAGAGTCAAAGCGCATCATAATGATAACGTTTGCCCCCATTGCTGTGGCATTTTTCACCATCCGGTCCATTGCTTGTTTTCTGGTATCCTCAAGCATTTCTGTATATTGATTTATTTCTCCGCCCACGAGCCCTTTTAGAGAAGCAACGCGATACCTCTTGCTCTTACGGTTAAGCCAAATACTGGACCTAACATCTCTGTAACTTTATGATTAGCAATATTCTCGGTTGTTACGATAATCATATTGATCCACCCCTTAACAAAAATAATGACTTCATGTTTATTATAACAAGTATGGTGGAGTGTACACATTAGTTTTCCTCTATAATGACAAAAACTCGTAACGTAAAGCAAATTTTGGGAATACTTTGTAAGTGAGTAAAGTTGAGGAGGAAAATCTAATGCAACCAAACAGTTACCAAGATGAATCCCCTTATTTTCAAAGGGATTCAAACAATTTTTATGAAAAGTGTCAAAAACATTTGTATCAATTTATTCAAGTTGAATTAAACGATGGTTCGATTTATCAGGGAATACTTCACAGCTATGATAGAGAGAAAATGTATCTCCTTATGCCAAAGATGGATCATTCTCAAATGTCAATGCACATGCAAGAAGCAAGTAGAGAAGACAGACAGTTTTTCCCTTTCTTTGGGCCATTTGGGTTATTTGGATTCCCTTTCTTTGGAATAAGAAGGTTTGGACCATTTTTCCCGTTCTTTATCTAAAGAACAATATAAAAAAGGCCTACAGTAAACTGTAAGCCTTTCTTTATTAAATAGCCGAGAACACTCGTGACTTTAGTTATGAGAGGTTCAGAGTATTGAATAGAATAGTGGGTTAACCAATTAAATTCTATAAAGCTCCTCCAATTTTGTGGAAATAGCAATAGTCATTTCTTCCGTTACTTTTGGAAGATTAGACTTTAAGACTGCATTTACGAGCGGCCCCATTGCACCACCAGCAGTGATTTCAAGAAAGCCTGTCATCCTCGTTTTATTTTTATCCATTGCTTCTGCCAGGAAATAGCCTCCGCCTGAAAGTTCCTCGTTTAACCCCTTTAAATTAAAAGTAACCCTTGTCGGTTCTATCCATTCTTTTACAGTGACCATCAGACTAATCTTTTTCTTTATGAATCCGTTGTTACTATAAAACTCCCATGTGGACTGGCGGTTAGTAAATTTCCGATGTTGAATATATCCGGGAATAAGTGGAGCCCAGTTATCCATATCCTTAACAAAATCCCAAACTTGATTGATTGGTAAACCAACCTCAACTTGATGAATTCCGCTTGGCATTTATTTTCCTTCTTTCTATTTCATTATTTAGACCCTTATATATCTATATGTACCTTCCAGCAAAGGGGAATTTTTCTCTTATGACCCGGATGACGGACTAAGCGACATGATATAATGAAACAGATGAATTAAAGTGAAGAATGTTGATAGTGACTTCGATAAATTTGTAAAGAAAAATCTGCTTAAATAACAACAAAAGGTAAGGATGGAGAAAATGGAATCAGACGTGACTATAAAGGTGCTAGAAAAATACGTTAATAAGTACAAAGGAGGTTATCCCCTTATATTAAAACAAGTGATTAACGACACATCTGTATTAACAGAAGAAGGTGTGATTATTAACCTTGTTGATGAAGATCATACGTTTATCGGAAAAGGTTATTATGGTAAGCAAAATAAAGGGTATGGTTGGGTGCTTACTCACAATGAGGCTGAAAGGATTGACCAATTGTTTTTTGAAAGGAAGATTAAAGCCGCATTAGAAAAAAGAAAATCGTTTTATGAAGAACAAGAAACAACTGCCTTTCGAGTATTTAATGCAGAAGGTGATGGAATCGGGGGCTTAACTATTGATTATTTCGATGGCCATTACTTAATCAATTGGTATAGTAAAGGAATTTATACGTATAAAGACCATGTGCTTGCTTCACTTAGGAATCTAGTTGATTATAAAGCAATCTATCAGAAGAAGCGCTTTAATACGGGGGGGAAATATATTGAAGAGGACGGATTTGTGGATGGAGCAAGAGGACAGTTTCCGATTATTGTAAAAGAAAATGGAGTTAATGTAGCTGTATATTTAAACGAAGAAGCGATGGTTGGTGTTTTTCTTGATCAGCGTGATGTGAGAAGAACGATTCGTGATAAGTATGCAAAAGGAAAGACTGTATTAAATACCTTTTCGTATACTGGGGCATTTTCTATTTTTGCGGCAAAAGGTGGAGCTGTAAAAACAACAAGTGTTGACCTGGCTAATCGTAGTTTACCGAGAACGATTGAGCAGTTCAGTGTAAACGGAATTGATTACGAGGCACATGATATTATTGTTGAAGATGTTTTTCATTATTTTAAATTTGCAGGTAAGAGGAAGCTAACATTTGATTTGGTAATCCTAGACCCTCCTAGTTTTGCAAGGTCCAAGAAATTTACCTTTAGTGCAGAAAAGGATTATAAAAACCTCCTTAAAGAAGCAATCGCGATTACGGCGAATAATGGGGTAATTGTGGCTTCGACAAATTGTGCTACGTTTGATATGAAAAAATTTAAAGGATTTATAGATGTAGCATTTAAATATATTAAAAAATATGTAATAAAAATTAGGAAGGAATATTCCTTCCTAATAACTTTTTTGTCTCTCTCTAACAAGATTAATAAATCCCTCAAGATCCATTAACCATGATTGCTGAGATGCACTATAGGTTTCATGAAGTGGTTGAGGTAATACTAGCCTTAGATTACTGGATTGCATTTCCATGGTTTGATTTTCACTAATTCCAGGTTCTAGGGTAAACAGATGTTTCGTATTAATTCGAGCAGCCTCAGATAGGACTTGTCGCCAACGATCCTTACAGGTGGATTTTACTCCTAGCATCGTTACGTTGCTTACTGGAAAATCAGGGTTTTTATAATATGAAATATCAGGAAAGAGGAAATCAGGTTTAGATTTATTCTCTGTTATTGCTCCTCTAGAGTGTTTTATGCCATTTTGAATAAAAATTTCTTCTATGTGATTTTCAAGAGCATAACCTACACGTGCTTTTCTTCGATTATGTACACTCAATGAAAATTTTATAAAATCTTCTACATCAGTTTCTCCAGAATTATTAAATCCTTGGTTTATTTTATCTTGTACGATGTAACGCTCAAGTCTTTTAAATAACTTTTCCTCTTGTTCCATCCATCTAACCAATGTTAAATCTGGTTGTTCAGCTGGAGATGTATTACTAATTGATTTTCTAGCAAGAATAGAAAATTCTTTAGTGGTAGGAAACCCCTTATCAATATAAGGTTCAATAATGGTGTCAAGTAAAACCGAATCTGGATCTTGTATTTCTATGCCCATTTCTTCTAAGATATAGCGAACTGCAAAGTCAACTTTCGGATCATGTCCGTCTTCTATTGGTTTGAAGTTAAAATTAAAACTTATTTCATCACTTACTCCAAATAGCCATAAAAGCTGATTTTCAAAAGTGGAGTCCGCCTTAACCACTATCATATAAACTTGATCATTTGGTCTCCTAGCTACGATTAAAAGGTCACCTTCTTGAGCCCAATCAATTACTGGATTACTCTTAAAATACAATCTCCATTCTGTGCGTGTGGGATGCTTTTCTCTAGCATCATACCAAGTTACTAAACCATCCTCAGAGATACCCTCATTTTCATCACCAAGCCAAAGAAACGTGACTGGATAATCATTTAAACGGTCATTCCCAAATAAGTTACGAAGAGGTTTACTGCCATTAAATTCATGCTGATTTGACCTATGAATATTAACCTCAACTGAACTAAGTTTTTTTATCGCTATTCCTTCAAAATATTGTGAAAGAAATCCTTTTTTCATTTTTCAACATCCTTGAGATTTTTTAGTAACTATCTAAGAAAAAAGCCCAATATAAAATATATTAGGCATGTTCTAGGACTTTAAAGATATCAAGTTGTCCGTTCCTATCAAATGATGTTCTGTTAATTGATCTAAGGATGTAAGGAAGCATGTATTGGGCAACTGCCTCAACAACTGGAACGACTACCGAATTACCAAATTGCTTGTATGCTTGTGTATCAGATACTGGAATTTTAAACAATTCTCTACCTTCTTGGTCAAAACCCATTAATCTAGCGCATTCACGTGGTGTAAGTCTACGTGGATTTTTCCCATCCTGTTTAATCAATATTTCTGATCCATCCTTATAATACCTTGCTGAAAGAGTTCTGGCAACATTATCTGGACCATTTAGCCCATATCCAAAACCATTACCTTTTTGTCGGTGTTTTTCTGCATATCCTTGTAAATAACTCCATAGTTTATCACTAAGTGTATATTTATCGATAACCTTACCAGTATCTAAATCTGTAAATGGAAACTCTGGGGCTTCACTTCCATCTTCAGGGTGTAAAATTGCCCCTAATTTTGGTCCATCTAATGGATCTTTCGGAACAAAATTTTCAAAAGAGAAATCAACATCTTCTCGGAAACCAACGATAAATATTCTCTCTCTGTTTTGAGGTACCCAGCCTTTTGCATTAATGACCTTAAAATCTACATTATAATTTAGCTCATCTTTTAATGTCCTCATTATAACTTTAAAAGTTCGTCCTTTATCATGACTAACAAGGTTCTTAACATTTTCTAAAACAAAAGCTTTTGGACGATGGTATTCTAGCATTTGAGCCACATCAAAGAAAAGTGTTCCTTGAGTATCATCCCTAAATCCATCTGGTCTACCAAGTGATTTTTTCTTTGAGACTCCAGCAATGGAAAAGGGTTGGCAAGGAAATCCTGCTAATAATACATCGTAGTCAGGGACACTATCCAAATCAACATCTCTAATATCTCCAACTACATCATGAGTACACTCATAATTAGCAAGGTAAGTCTTTCGACATGCTTCATCCCACTCACTAGTAAAAACGCATTGTCCGCCAATAGATTCAAATGCTCGTCTTAGCCCCCCAATTCCCGCAAATAGATCAATAAATTTAAAGTTTGGGGTTTTGGCAATGTATTCATTACTTTTAGGGTCTGCAATTACCTTAAGAGTTTTTATTGCTTCTATATCTGGCAGACTTTCGCCCTTTTCCCATCGATAAATAGTTCTTTCACTTTTCGCTAGTAGTTTAGCGGTATCTTTTACAGAATAACCAATTTTCTCTCTTAGAGTAGAAAATTCATTGAGTTTACAGTCTTTCAATTTTATCAACTCTTTCATTTAGGTATTCGCTGGGAATGATTTTGACATAATCATAACAAATAGAACATATTTTCGTCAATAAAAAAGTAAGTTTAATAATATAACATAATCTAGATATTTGAACAATAGCTAGTGTTTTATCTCATGTAAGGTTAAAGTATAATTCAATTATAGTTAGTCAATGGCTGAAAATTTTAAGGATAGCGAGGGGATATTATTAAAAGGATAATTATATATGGACAAATGTCTGAAGAGATTGAACATAATTTAGATAAAATGCACGATTATATAAAAAAACAGAAGTGGTTGCTAATAGAGGGAATCATTGATTATAGAGGATCTTCTGATGGTTTATTTACCTTACCTGAAAAATTAAATGAAATTGATGTTATTTTAATTTACGACAAAAATAATATTATTGATGAATTTAACCTAGAATTCTTATATAAGATAGCAAAGAGTGAGAATGTTGAGGTAAAAGAGTATTTTCTTTCATGTAAAGAAATATAAAACGTTAATTTTTTATGTAATCCTCTATGTTCCTACCTCTCATGAGGATTGCCTATCAGCATAGGCATCAAAGCTATAATATATATATGATATGTAAGATAAAACAGAGTACCCACTTATCTATTCACCCTAAAATAGGGACAGAATGGGGACATTATGAAAAATAATAAAAAGACGAGGTAAGCTTTTTTTACATATAGTGCACTTGCCTCGTCTTTTTATTTAAGGAAATAAAGTTATTTTATCCTATCCAACGTTATGGGGAACTTCACCATAAGTAACGGCGGTTTTTCTAGTACTGAGGTATTATTATCATATTACAAGGTGGAAAATAAATGATATGATTTTCTAGTGTGTTCAGCACGGTTGCCTTGCGAACGATGGTATACTATATAGAGTACGATAAAAAATTTTGATAGGATGACAAGATGAAAAAAGATGTCACGTTAATGATAAAGGGCAAGTATGTAAATAAATTTAAAAACGGTTATCCGCTTATATCAAAGGAAGCCATAATTAATTTGAACGAAGTTACTGAAGAAGGAACCATTATCCGTCTTGTTGATGAAAAGAATAAGTTTATAGCAAAGGGCTATTTTGGCAAACAAAACAAAGGTTACGGCTGGGTTCTTAGTAGAAACGAGAATGAACAGATTGACCAAAGGTTTTTTGTGAATAAGTTGAGAGATGCAATTAATTATAGAGAGCCGTTTTTTAATAGCCCGGATACCAATGCCTTCAGAATAGTAAATGGTGAAGGTGATGGTTTAGGCGGATTGACCGTAGAGTATTTTGATGGCTACTATTTAATCAACTGGTATAGCAAGGGAATTTACCGCTTTCGGGATTATATTATAAATGCTTTGAAAGAATTGACTGAGTTTAAAGCAATTTATCAAAAGAAAAGATTTGATGACGGCGGGAAATATATTGAAGAAGATGATTTCGTAGCGGGAGAAAGAGGAGCCTTCCCGATTATCGTAAAAGAAAATGGAGTAAACTTTGCTGTTTACTTAAATGAAAGTGCGATGGTTGGTGTGTTTTTAGATCAAAGGGATGTAAGAAAGAGAATCCGGGATACTTATGCGAAAGGAAAAAAAGTACTTAACACCTTTTCCTATACAGGCGCATTTTCAGTATTTGCTGCCTTAGGGGGCGCAGTTAAAACGACAAGTGTGGATTTGGCAAATAGAAGCTTAAACAAGACCATTGAGCAGTTTAGTTTAAACGGGATTGATTATGACTCACAGGATATAATTGTTGACGACGTGTTCAATTACTTTAAGTATGCGGTGAAAAAGCATCTTAAGTTTGATATGGTTATTCTGGATCCCCCAAGCTTCGCAAGGTCAAAGAAGATAGTATTTAGTGCTGAAAAGGACTATAAAAACCTTTTAAAGGAGGCCATTTCCATAACGGAAGATCAGGGAATTATCGTAGCCTCCACCAATTGTAGCTCCTTTAATATGAATAAATTTAAAAGTTTTATCGACCAGGCGTTTAGAGAAACAAACAGGAAATATCAGCTAGTGGAGGAATTTTCCCTTCCGAAAGACTTTAAAACAATAAAAGAATTCCGAGAGGGTAGCTATCTTAAAGTTGTGATTATAAGAAATTGCAAACGCGTTTAAAAGGGCTCCTTTTTTACCCAATTTGCTATTTTAGATGAATTATCAGTCATTTCTAATTTACCTCAATCAACTTTAGCATATTATACCACCCTTTCATCGGGTCCCATTCAAAGTCGAATGTAGTGTAGTAGGATAGTTCAATAATATACTTTTAGTAATATGCTATATCTAAGGAGGCATAGTATGAAGTGGCTTTATATTAAGCAGAAGGTATTCAGTCTAAGTGGCAAATTTACGGTAAAGGATCAACAGGAGCAGGATGTTTATTACGTGGAGGGCAGTTTTATGCAAATTCCAAAGACTTTCTCCATTATGAATACAGCAAGAGATGAAGTTGCACTCATTACGAAAAAGGTGTTCAGCTTTTTACCAAAGTTTTTTGTTGAAGTGAATGGTCGAGAGGTTTTAACGATTAAGAAAGAGTTTTCTTTCTTTAAGGCACGCTATACGATTGATGC
>DUSF01000047.1 GCA_012842745.1 Bacillus sp. (in: firmicutes)
CGATTGATGCGGCCGGCATTGAAGTACATGGTAACTGGTGGGATATGGATTTTCGGGTATTACAGCATGGTGAAGTCGTCGGTAAAGTGAGTAAGGAGTGGTTCACTTGGGGCGATAGCTACAAGGTCCAAATATTGAATGAAGAGATGGAAGCCATCATTATTGCACTAGTTATCGCAATTGATTGTGTGAAGGCTGATCAAGCGGCTGCTGCGACTTAACGTTAAGACGTGATTGCTGCTGCCCGTTTACGCAAAAACGGGGAGTTGGTGTGAATTGTCTATTGTTTTTCCTTTTGATATCGAAAAAAATAAACGGGATTGAAATCTACAGGCTTACAAAGTCGGTATGGCCATGTGTGTTAATGCATGCGGTTGAAGATGGGTTTCCAACTGTTTTAGTAACAACAAGCGGCCTTATAACCTTTACTGAAAACGCTGAATTTTGGCTGGATCCAATCAGCGGTGTTATTGCTACGATTTTGTTCCTTGGAATCGGGCTGCTTCTTAGGTCAATAAGAATTAAAAAGGAAAACAGCATAGAAACTAAGTTTGAACAACCATTTACAGTCTAGAATTTCAGGGTATCAATTTTGTTGAGTATAAACAACAGCCTTACTGACTTATGCCGGTTTAGTAAGGCTGATTTTTTGGTTAACCAATTAAATTCTATAAAGCTCCTCCAATTTTGTGGAAATAGCAATAGTCATTTCCTCCGTTACTTTTGGAAGATTAGATTTTAAAACTACATTTACGAGCGGTCCCATTGCACCACCGGCAGTGATTTCAAGAAAGCCTGTCATCCTCGTTTTATTTTTATCCATTGCTTCTGCTAGGAAATAGCCTCCGCCTGAAAGTTCTTCGTTTAATCCCTTAACAAAATCCCAAACTTGATTGATTGGTAACCCAACCTCAACTTGATGAATTCCGCTTGGCATTTATTTTCCTTCTTTCTATTTCATTTTTTAGGCCTTTATATATCATATGTTCCTTCCAGCAAAGGGGGATTTTCCCCCCCATGGCGCAGATGATGGGCTAAACGGCATAATATAATGAAACAAATATCCTTATTTATAAGACAGAGGGAGGAGATTGAAAAATATTTAGAAACTGGGTTAACACCTTGGTTTTTGTGTGTTTCTAGGGATTTGTGGATACATTTCCCACGCCCTACCAGCCTTAAAATAGCTTATAATTATCATATAATAGTAAATAAATATTTTAATCTATGAAAGATTCTGATAAACTAGAATTTGGTTATAATTGATTCAGAAAAGATAAGGAAGGTAAAAATGAGCAACAGACAAACTAAAACAGACGTAATCTTAATTGGTGCAGGAATCATGAGTGCAACTTTAGGTTCACTGCTGAAAGAATTAGTGCCGGATTGGAAAATTACAGTTTTTGAGAAGCTCGCAAACGCAGGGGAGGAAAGTTCTAACGAATGGAATAATGCAGGAACTGGGCATGCTTCACTATGCGAGCTGAACTATACCGTCGAAAAATCAGACGGCTCTGTCGACATTAGCAAAGCTATAAAAGTTAATGAAGAGTTTCAGGTTTCGAAGCAGTTTTGGTCTTATCTTGTCAATAGCAATTTGATTCGTAATCCGCAAAGCTTTATCATGCCATTACCACATATAAGTTTTGTACAAGGGGAACAAAATGTAAAGTTTTTAAAGAAACGTTTTGAAGCGATGTCAAACAATCCATTATTCAAAGGGATGGAATTTTCCGATGACCCGAAAAAATTGATGGAATGGATGCCGCTTATGATGGATGAGCGACCAGCAGATGAACCGGTAGCAGCAACAAAAATCGACTCTGGAACTGATGTCAACTTTGGTGCTTTGACGCGCATATTGTTTGAACACTTAGAGAGTAAAAATGTCGATGTAAGATACAATCATACTGTTGACGATATTAAGCGCACTAGCGATGGCTTGTGGGAATTGAAGGTTCGTAACTCTGATAAAGGCATTATCGAACGCCATTCTGCAAAATTTGTCTTTATAGGTAGCGGCGGCGGAAGCCTGCATTTGTTGCAAAAAACCGGTATTCCTGAAGGAAAAAATATTGGAGGATTTCCGGTAAGTGGACTATTTTTGGTGTGTAAAAATCAAGAGGTTGTAGAGCAGCATTATGCAAAAGTATACGGCAAAGCTAAGGTTGGTGCTCCGCCAATGTCTGTTCCGCATCTTGACACAAGATATATCGATAATAAAAAAGCGTTGCTATTTGGGCCGTTTGCTGGCTTCTCTCCGAAGTTTTTGAAAAACGGTTCAATGTTTGATTTGTTAACTTCTGTAAAGGTGGATAATCTTGGAACTATGTTGGCAGCAGGTGCCAAAAACGTTCCATTGACAAAATATTTAATCGAACAAGTTATGTTATCGAAAGAAAAGCGCATGGAAGAGTTGCGAGAGTTTATCCCGAACGCCAAAAGCGAGGATTGGGATATAGTAGTAGCGGGTCAACGTGTGCAAGTTATCAAAGATACTGTTGAAGGTGGCAAAGGAACGCTTCAATTTGGTACGGAAGTTATTAACGCCGCTGATGGCTCGATAGCAGCATTACTTGGCGCTTCTCCGGGTGCTTCTACTGCTGTTTCCGTCATGCTGGAGGTACTAACAAACTGCTTCCCGCAACATATAAAAGAGTGGGAAGCAAAAATAAAAGAAATGATTCCTTCTTATGGTGTGTCACTATTGGAAAATCAAGAGCTTATGCAAGAAATTAATAATTCAACAGCGTTGACGCTCGGTTTAGAGGACAAAAAACAAGAAAATCAGAAAAAAGAAACTCGTATGTTACAGGAAGTATAAATTGCCGTTTTGGCAAATTTATGCTTTTTTTTTGTTTTTTAAAATACAGTTCTATGTCTATTTAAATTGTTTACTATCACATGCTACATGACTTGAATACGATAAAAACATAATCATTTATCAATTGAGGTGGAATATGGGTATCTATCCATTACGTTATCTTGCGTTAGGTGATTCCCTTACTGTTGGTATAGGTGTCCCAGCTTTTGATTCAGGCTTTGTTGAGTATTATTGGTGTTTAAGTCAGCAAACTTTAAAAAGGCATATTCAATATAAAAAATATGCCAAGTCGGGAGCAACAACGGCTGATGTTCTAACGATGCTATCTTCCCCAGTTGTTACGGAAGCTGTAAGAAATGCGAATATTATTACGATAACGGCTGGAGGTGATGATTTAATAAACGCTGCCAAAAGATTTATAAAGGATAATAATGAAGAAATCCTCTCATATGCAATTGAACAATCCCGAAAAAATTTCTCTAAACTATTAGAAAGAATTCACAATATAGAAAAGCAAGATCAATACATCATCCGGTTAACTAATTTATATAATCCATTTCCTCATATCCCCATAGCTGATGAGGGTGTAAAAACGTTCAACTCATCAATTGCTAGTTTTGCTGAACAAAAAAATGTTAAAGTAGCAGATATTTATAGTGTATTTAAGGGGAATGAACAAGTTTTGTTATCAAGGGGAGGAGTTCATCCTAATAGTGAAGGGTATTATCAAATGGCATTAGCTTTTTATAGGTTGGGTTATTTCCAGTTAGCGCCTCTATAAATCCCTTTTTTTCTTATTTTCCCCAATAATTAAATAGTCCACGACCAATTGCCTTACAGTGCATATCCTAAAAAGAAAAATTATACAAGGGAGAGAGTAGGATCATGTTTAGTTTAACAGGTGCTGAAATTAGTCATTTTTTGTTGGCAATGGGCTGTTTACTAGCAACTGCTCATTTATTAGGATTTCTGGCTGAACGAATTTTCATACCACGGGTGATTGGAGAGGTCTCAGCAGGTTTAGTTCTTGGCCCTACATTATTAGGACACTTTTTTCCAGATACTTTTAATTGGTTGTTTCTCGGGTTTCCAGAGGAGGGTAAATTATTTGGTCTCATTTACCAGTTCGGTTTACTGATGCTAATGTTCTGCTCGGGGTTGAAGTTTCAGACTCGTTTTAATAAAGAAGACTTAAAAATTACATCTGTATTGGCAATTGGCGCGACCATTCCTGCCTTTGTCATTGGCTGGTTTGCAGCTGATCTTTTCAATATTAGCAGCTATCTTGGTACGGCAAATAATCCGTTAGCTATGAAAATAGTAATTGCGATTTCAATCGCGATAACATCCATACCTGTCATCTCGAAAATTTTCAATGACCTTGGAATTATGCATACACGGTTTGCCAAAATTGTTGTAGCTTGTGCCGGCATCCATGATATTTTTCTTTGGGTTGCGTTAGGATTTGCAACAGCAATTGCTAGTCAAGGTGGTGTATTTACAGTTGGTACAGCGATGAAAAGTGTTGGAACATCCTTCGGTTTTATAATAGGTACCTTTATCCTCGGATATTTCCTATTTAAACGTCTGACAATCATTAAACAAAATATATTGTTTCGTTCGTCCAATTTAGGATATTTCCTCTTCATTATGTTCATCATAGCCTCAATTGCTGGCAATCTTCATGTCGAAACGATATTTGGTGCGCTCCTAGCAGGGATTGTCGCGAAGGTTGCTTTGCCAAAGGCGATGTCTGAGCGACTAGAAAAAGGGGTATCGGATATTTCCTTCTCTTGGTTTATCCCAATTTATTTCGCAACAGTAGGCCTACAATTAGATCTCGTAAGACATTTTAGTCCACTATTCTTCCTTGCCTATTTTCTATTTGCTACATTAACCCAAACTTTAGCTGTTTATATCACTTCTCGCAGTTTAAAACAAGATCATCTCACTAGTTTTAATTTAGGGATAGCTATAAATGATCGTGGCGGCCCAGGAATCGTCCTTTCTTCAGTAGCCTTTACTGCCGGTATTATAAATCAAGAGTTTTTTGCTGTTCTTGTGATGCTGGCCCTTATTACCTCATGGATTCCAGGAACATGGCTACGCATTGTTGTAAATAAAGGCTGGAGATTAATGCCTGGCGATGAGAACTTAGTGCCACATCAAAATAATAATGATGACAAATCTAAAACATTTAATCAACCTGTTTAAGGAGCCGCATTACGGCTCCTTTATTTAACTTATAGTATTCTTTAAAGTTTTTAAAAAGAATTCGATTGTGGATTTTTGCACAATGAAACTATTTTTAAACAAAAAACGTATAATAGTTATTATAGAAATAAGGGAGGAATCGTTCATATGAGTATTATTGGAAGATTTAAGGATATTATGTCAAGCAATATTAATGCCTTGTTAGATAAGGCTGAGGACCCAGAGAAAATGATTGATCAATACTTAAGAAATCTAAACAAGGATTTAGGGAAGGTAAAATCAGAAACAGCATCAGTAATGGCGGAAGAGCAACGGGCAAAAAGGGTTTTGGCTGAGTGTAAAGATGATATAGCAAAAATGGAACGCTATGCCGTAAAGGCATTGGAAGCGGGTAATGAAGGGGATGCACGGAGATTTCTAGAGCAGAAAGCAACTTTGGCAGCAAAAGCAGCTGAGTTGGAAGCCGCTTATCAATTAGCTTCTACAAACACACTGCAAATGAAGCAAATGCATGATAAGCTTGTAGCAGATATTGGTGAATTGGAAGCACGAAGAACGATGTTGAAAGCAAAATGGTCAGTGGCCAAAACACAGGAACGAATGAATAAGCTTGGAGCATCTACAACTGATGCAAGCCATTCGATTTCCGCCTTTGGGCGAATGGAGGAGAAGGTAACTCGTGCGCTCGATGAAGCGAATGCCATGGCCGAACTAAATGCTGGCCCGAAAGACGAGATAGCGGATTTAACAGCTAAATATGATAAACAAAGTATTGATGTTGAAGACGAACTTGCGGCCTTAAAAGAGCGAATGAAGAATCAAGAGTAGGCAACTTTGCTGGAATAAGTTTGCTACAAAGGAAGTGAGAAGAAGATGATTCTTCATTATAAATGCCCCAGCTGTGGGGATGATATGGGCTTTGACGCTGAATCAGGCGAATTATCTTGTCATAGCTGCGGCAGACACGAAAATATCGAAAATTATCCTGAAGAGTTAATGACAGCTTCATTTACAGAAGATGAAGCGAAGGAATACCATTGTGAGAATTGTGGTGCTATTTTAATTACAACAACTGATACAGCGGCAACAAGCTGTAGTTTCTGCGGAGCGGGTGTAGTTATCGCTGATCGCTTGTCAGGCCATCTAGCACCAGCAAAGGTTATTCCTTTTACAATAAGTAAAGAAGAGGCAATGACGGCGTTTCAAAAATGGTGTAGAAAAGGACTTCTTACTCCGAAAGGCTTCATGTCAGCAGATCGAATTAAAAGTATAACTGGTATGTATGTGCCATTTTGGTTATTTGATTTAAATAGCAAGGTGCAAGTAGATGCGGTATGTACAAAGGTTAGAACTTATTCAGACAGTGAGTATATTTATACTGAAACAAAGTATTATGATGCTTTCAGGGATATTAACCTTGATTATGTTAAAATTCCAGTTGATGCATCAGAAAAAATGAATGATGAATTAATGGATAAATTGGAGCCATATCCTTATGACCAATTAAAGGCTTTTAAAACTCCTTATTTAGCGGGATATATTGCAGAGAAATACAATTATACAGATGAAGAATTGCTGCCAAGGGCAAAGGATAAAATCAGCGGTTATATTGAGTCTTATATTCGTTCTACTTTTTCGCAATATCATTCTGTAAGTTATAAAAATAAGCATATTGATACGAGTAAGGTAAAAAGCAGCTATGTTTTATTGCCTGTATGGATGGTTAGCTATGATTACAATCATTCAGAGTTTTTATTCGCTATGAATGGACAAACGGGAAAGGTTGTCGGTAAACCTCCCATTAGCACGAGCAAGGTGGCGCTGTGGTTCAGCGGCATTGCCGCTGGCACATTCATTGCCTTAAAAGGGATCTCCTTCATGATGGGAGGGGGCTTCTAGTGAGATGGGACTTTGTGTATAGGCGGAGTCTTCTATGTTTCATTTTGGCACTGTTACTGTTGTTACCACTTGGTATCTCAACAAAAGCGCAAAGCTTTGATCGAAATCATTATATTTATGATTTTGCAGGCCTGCTAACGGATGAAGAAGCGGCAAACCTCCAATCATTAGCAGATGAACGTGGTCAAGAAAGGGATACTGCTTTTATCGTCATAACTTTAGATGGAACAGAAGGAAAAGATATCGTCCAATATGTGGAGGATTTCTATGATGAGCATGGCCCGGGCTTTGATCAGCCGTATGGAAATGCCGCAATTATAGCGATTGATATGCAGGAACGGGATATATATGCGGCTGGATTTAAAAAAGCGGAAGTTTATTTGGATGATAACCGGCTTGATGTAATTCGTAATCAAATAACTCCTGCATTATCAGATGGTGAGTATTTCCAAGCCTTTTCAACTTTTATTAATAGTTGCTATGAATATATGGGATATGAGCTAGGAGAGGCCCCAGATGAAAATGTAGACTATACGGGCCCTAATTATAATACTGATTCAGGTGGCTATTCCAGTTATGATGCGGGGGTTGATCCGGAAAATATATTTTTTCAATGGTGGTTTCAGGTTATTGCTTCTTTAGTAGTAGCTAGTATAATGGTGGGATTTATGGTTTATAACTCTGGTGGCAAAGTGACAGTAAATGCACGAACTTATTTGAATAGTAATCAATCAAAAGTAGTAAGCCAGTATGATAATTTTGTCAACCGAACAGTGACAAAGGTGAAGAAGCCTTCAAATAATACATCTGGAGGCGGTGGCGGCGGAGGTGGAATCACAAGAGGCGGCCATTCGCATAGCGGAAGCAGGGGTAAGTTTTAATTACTATACTGATGGAATGTATATATTTGTATAGTTTTGCATAGAAAGGAGCTAAACATTGATGTCTTTTTTTAAAAATCAATTTGCTAATGTCGTCGAGTGGCAAGAATTTAGAGATGACATGATTTTCTATAAATGGAGCAACCGCGAAATCAAAAAAGGAAGCAAACTAATTATTCGTCCTGGTCAAGATGCGATTTTTTTAAACAATGGGAAAATCGAAGGGGTCTTCCATGACGAAGGTGAGTATGATATTGAATCGCAAATCATTCCGTTTCTATCAACCTTGAAAGGATTCAAGTTTGGCTTCAACAGTGGCATGCGTGTAGAAGTGCTGTTTGTGAACACGAAAGAGTTTGTTGTAAAATGGGGCACAAAAAATGCGATTAATATTCCGACCATTGGACTTCCTGGGGGTATGCCGATTCGGGCAAACGGAACATTTAATTTTAAAGTCAATGATTATATTGCCTTAATTGATCAGATTGCCGGTGTTCGTGAACAATATTTAGTTGAGGATGTCAGAATACGAATTACATCAATCCTTGATCAACTGCTGATGAAGTGGATCTCAAAGGAAGGAAAGGATATGTTCAACCTGCAGGCTAACTCCTTTGATATATCAAAAGGCATTCAAGAGGATTTAGATATGCAGATGATAAAAAGCGGCATCTCTATTACTGGATTTAATGTCATGAGCTTCAGCTATCCAACTGAGATTCAAGATATGATTACAAAGAATGCTTCACATGGCATGGTGAGTAATGTTGATCGCTTCCAGCAAATTTCACTTACAGAGGGTCTTGTCTCTGGAAAAATGGGCGGAGGTGGTGCGGCATCTGATATGGCTGGAATGATGATGGGGATGAATTTCGCCAATCGCATGATGGATCAAATGAATCAGCATTCTCAAAATCGGCCTACACCAGCACCGAATTCACAACAATCATCACCTTCGAAACCGAACTTTTGCCCGAATTGCGGTGCAAAAACGAGTGGAGCCAATTTTTGCTCTAACTGTGGACAAAAACTTATAGAATGATGATTTTTATTTAATTCCAAGCTCATGGATATATTCACCTTTTATTGGAAATTCTAATTGTGATTGCCTGCAAAAAAAGAATGACAATGCAAGGGGGAATTACGATTGAACTTGGCAAATGTTCTAACCATTATTGGTTTCACTTTCTGTGCTCTTATCCTGTTTGTTTTATTACTAACTGGTATCTATTTATATTTTATTGATCGTTCACAAAGGCAGCATCCAGTATTGCGAAATTATCCGGTAATCGGACGTGCTCGTTATTTTTTAGAAACGATTGGTCCTGAATTGCGTCAGTATTTATTTAATAATGATCGCGAAGGGAAGCCCTTTTCCAGAAGCGAATATCAGCATATTGTCAAAAAGGCAAAATATAAACGGGACGTCATTGGATTTGGGTCTTTACGAGATTTTGAAGAAGCAGGATTTTATATTAGAAATTCGCTGTTCCCCAAACTAACGGAAGAGTTAAAAATGGACCAAAATAGTAAAGTAACGACAGATCGCTATTTGCTTATAAAAGAGCCTTTGCTAACACAAAGAATCGAATATTTAGAGAAGGATGAATCAAATGCCTTTTTGTTGGATGATAGCGATGCAATCGTGATTGGCAAGAACACGAAGCATCCTTTTATTGTCAAGGGCCAAATTGGAATGTCGGCGATGAGCTATGGCTCCTTAGGTGAAAAAGCAATTACTGCGCTTTCAGAAGGATTGGGTATTGCAAAGGGGACATGGATGAATACAGGGGAAGGTGGTCTTTCTGAGTATCATTTAAAGGGCGGCGTTGATATTATCATGCAAATTGGTCCTGGCTTATTTGGTGTTAGAGATAAAGAAGGGAATTTTAGTTGGGATGCCTTGAAGGAAAAAAATGAAATTCCACAAATAAAAGCTTATGAGCTTAAATTAGGGCAAGGGGCCAAAACTAGGGGTGGGCATATTGACGCCGAAAAGGTGACAGAGGAAATCGCAAGGATTCGAATGGTCGAGCCGTTTAAATCAATTGATAGTCCAAACCGCTTTGAAGAGTTTCAAGATTTGCCTTCCCTATTTGAATTTATTGTGAAAATTCGTGAATTTACCGGAAAGCCAGTCGGAATGAAAGTCGTTATTGGCAGCAGACATGAAGCTGATGAATTGGCAAAACTAATAAAAGAGACTGGAAAAGGCCCTGATTTTATTACGGTAGATGGCGGTGAAGGCGGTACAGGTGCTTCCTATCAGGAATTAGCGGACAGTGTTGGTTTGCCAATTAAATCAGCCTTACCATTACTGGATTATGCTTTTAAAAAATACGGCGTACGGGATCAAGTCACAATTATTGCTTCAGGAAAACTATTTTCACCAGACCGTGTTGCCGTAGCGTTAGCAATGGGTGCCGATTTGATAAATATTGCAAGGGGTTTTATGATTACGGTTGGCTGCATTCAATCGTTAAAATGCCATACGAACGCCTGTCCTGTTGGTGTGGCGACAACAGACCCTGATTTGCAAAAAGCGTTAGTCATTGATGAAAAAAAATATCGCACAGCAAATTATTTAATTTCTATGCGTAAAGGTTTATATCGGTTAGCAGCCGCAGCGGGCTTGGAATCTCCTGCTCAGTTTCAAAGTGATCATGTTGTTTATAAAGATGAGAGAGGGAGGACATGGTCATTGGAGGAGATTTATCAATCAATCGTGGCAAAGACTGAATGAAAATAATTTTTTAAAATATTGGGATATTTTAAAGGTTGAACGTTAATTGAGAATTTGATAAGATTAAATCAATCAAAAAGGCTATATGTAACTGGCGAGACACGGATTAACCGTGAGGGAGCATATAGTATCGAATGAATAGCCGTTCGCCTGGGCTGAGGTAAGGGAGTTCCCTTACCTCTTTATGCTTATGGGAGGGATAATGGACTAACTAAAAACTTAGTGTCGAAAATTGTATTTAATTAGGTTACTATTATCTTAGGGAAATATTTTAGAAGCTTTAAAATCTACTTTATGAAAAAGAGGGAAAAATGATGGGCACAGTGACTTTAGACAAAGTTAAAACGATTAAAACGTTAAATAATATCGCGGAAAGCGGCTTAAACGTATTCAATAACGAGCAGTATACAATTGATAATGATAGCGAAAATCCTGATGCTATTCTTGTTCGTAGTTATAATATGCATTCAATGGAATTGGGCGATAATTTAAAAGCAATCGCACGTGCTGGCGCTGGTGTTAATAATATTCCAGTTGAAAAATGTACTGAGCAAGGAATTGTTGTTTTTAATACGCCTGGGGCAAATGCGAATGCCGTAAAAGAGCTTGTATTAACTTCATTAATGGCTTCATCTCGCAATCTCTTTGACGGCATCACTTGGACGAAGACACTAGTTAATGAAGGCGACCAAATTCCAAAGCTTGTTGAGGCTGGAAAGAAGCAATTTGTAGGGAATGAAATTAAAGGTAAAACGCTTGGTGTTATCGGTTTAGGTGCGATTGGTGCCTTAGTTGCGAACGATGCCCTTGATTTAGATATGGATGTAATTGGCTTTGACCCATACATTTCTATTGATATAGCTTGGAAATTATCTCGTAATATACAGCGTGCAATGACGATTGAAGAGTTATTTGCCAAAGCTGATTATATTACTGTACACGTTCCATATGTTGATAGCACAAAAGGAATGTTTAATGAGGAAGCTTTCAATATTATGAAGCCTGGCGTTCATATTTTGAACTTCTCTCGTGGGGAGCTTGTCAATGAGGAAGATATGGCAGCTGCACTTGAAAGCGGAAAAGTTGGAAAATATATTACAGATTTCCCGAATGAAAAAGTAACGAAGATGAAGAATACGATTTGCATCCCACATCTTGGCGCATCTACTGAAGAAGCTGAGGAAAATTGCGCGATTATGGCAGCTCGTGAACTAAGGGAATTCCTTGAAACTGGTAATATCAAAAACTCTGTAAACTTTCCAAACGCATATTTAGAATATACTGGAAGAAGCCGTGTCGCTGTATTCCACAAAAATGTTCCAAACATGGTTGGTCAGATTACAGCAGCCATCTCAAGCTATAACTTAAACATTGGAGATATGGTGAACAGAGGCCGTGGCGATTATGCTTATACAATCATTGCCATTGACGATAAAGTAAATGGTGACATTCTTCCTCAAATAGAGGGAAAAATTAACCAAATTGACGGTATTGTTAGAATTAGTATTTACTAAGCTTAGTAAAGTAAAAGGAAGCAAGGGATTCGACCCTTGCTTCCTAAATTTTTTTATAAATCTCTTAATTTGGCGCGGCAGGATTTTCCTGCGGCTTTTGATCAAAGCGCCGACCATCGCCTTTTTTTCCTCTTTCGAAACTTCCCAATCATCGGGTATTAAACTAACAATTTCCTCCGTTAATAAAATCGGAATAGTCTGGATTAGCTCCACCTGTTCTTGAAAAGCCGTCTTGTCTTCTATAAAACATGCCATTATTTTATGTGTAGCGCTTTCCAATAACCCTTGTGGCAGCCTTTCTAAATCAGACTTTTGCCAATTAAAAGATCCAAATACTTCAGCATGGTCTATCGCCCATAAGCGATACACATTTTTCGGCTCTTCACGTAATAAAATATTTTTTCTCGTTCGGTCACGATTACACAGCCAATAATCAAAGACAATAATACTTGCTAATGATTGATGATTAATAATATGAGGAATAACGGGCACTTGATGGCCACTTAAAACAGCCGGGTACATACAATGAGGCGAATTGGTGTTGGGTTTTACTCATCTCAACAAGTTCAGGTATTTGTAATGAAAATTGTTGTGGAATTTCTACAATCTGCGCAAACGGGATTGAGAGGCTAAGATAACGAGCTAAGCAATAGGCAACCCATTCATTTGGTAGTGATTTTTCAAAGCCAGGCTGGAAATACTTCACGACATAGTCTTTACCATCATTGAACGTTATTAAATGGGCATTCGATTTCCCTTCTAGTTTGCGCTGATAAGAAACAGGCTCAATCAAGGAGCATTCACCTCACCATCAAAATCCTCATCTTTTTTAACAAGCGTTTTTAACAAATCAATATAATGCTCTGCAACGATTTCAATAGCAAAATTGTCTTGGACATGTTTGATGGCAGCACTTGACATCTTTTGATGTAGTGGTTGATCATCTAAAATTCCATATAATTTATTAACAGCATCTTCTACATTTTGTCCATAGTAAAGCAATCCCGTTTTGCCATCGGCAACAATTTCTGTAACAGGCATCATTTTTGAGGCAACAACCGGGACACCGCAAATCATCGATTCAATAAAAGTATTGCCAAATGATTCTGATCTAGTTGTCGCAAGTGTGCATCCACCCGATTCACGGACTTTTGCATATACATGAGGCATTTGTTGGTATGGGATAACAGGAAACCACTTTACAGTATCTGTTAATTGTTCTTCCTGCCACTTTATAGCGAATTCTTCACGCTGGACACTTTGCGCCCCACCAATGACCCAAAACTCGATATCGTTACGCTCACTTTTAACTTTTTTGGCAATTTCGAGCAGCATTGGCCAATTTTTGCGCTTATCCAAGCGACCGATATAAGCCACAATTTTTTTATTTAGAGGAAGGATCGGTGTATTGTTAAACTCAATTTCCTCCTTCGGTAAGGCTCTAAAAAAGGCTGTATCTACGCCACTGTATATCACATTTATAGGAATTGAATCTGTAAGAATGGAGACTAAACGTTTTTGATATTGGGAAGGAACAATGATTGTTAATGGCTCGATATTTCTGAAATTCTTCAAATGAGGGATTAACTTAATGAGCTCGGGTGTACGAGCTTCTACAATTACAGGACCTTTGAATTTCGCTTTTTTTAAAAGATAAGAAAGTATATAATTTTGACACTACCACAGTCCTTGATACTGTGGTATTTTTCGTATATGGAGACAAATATTTTAAAGCGAATATTTTTTGATCATCATAAACATTGGGAAGCTTTCAA